>CAYLHY010000012.1:6097-15740 GCA_964383885.1 Candidatus Woesearchaeota archaeon | reverse complement strand
AAGAATTTTATTAAAATTCTCAAATCAAAAAAGATTAAAAAAATAAGAATTGGGGTTAATTCAGAAAATAAAAAAGCATTACTATTATATAAAAAATTAGGATTTAAAATAACTCATTATGAAATGGATAAGAGGCTGAAATGAAAAAATCAAAATCTAAAAACAAAAAAAATCTGAACAAAAAAAATCTGAAAGTTTATTTATTCAGGCACGGAGAAACTTATTACAATAGAAATGGTTGGTTTACTGGGTTTATTGATTCTAAATTAACACCTAAAGGCAGAAGACAAGCAAAAATTATTGCAAAAAAATTAAAAAACAAAAAATTTCAAGTTGCAATTCAAACGCGTCTTTCAAGAAGCAAAGACACCTTAAAACCTGTTTTAAAATATCATCCTGAATGCAAAACAATTCTTACAGACGATAGAATGATTGAAAGGAACTATGGAATTTATTCAGGAACCAGTCATAAGAGTTTTATTAAAAAATACGGAATAAAAAAATACAATGAAGTTCATAGAGGTTGGAATGCAAAAATTCCAAAAGGTGAAAACTTCAAACAAGTTGAAAAAAGAGTCAGGCCTTTTATAAAATGGCTGAGAAATTACATGCTTAAAAATAATGTAAGTGTAGCTATTTCTGCTCATGGAAATTCAATCAGGGCTTTTAGAAAAATTGTTGAGAGATCTCCTATAAAAGAAGCTGTAAAATGGTTTATACCTTATGATAAGGTTTTTACTTATTCTGTTGATGATTTGAAACTTAGGAAATAACCAAAAGAATCAAAATTCTATAAATTTATTCAGGTTGAAGAATTATTTTATTTTTTAAACCTTTGAAAACAATCCATTCAAGATTTCTAAAAGGACAAATAAATCTTTGTTCTTTTCCAATATGAAGTGGAAAATATTTTGGAAATTCATTTTCAGGAATGTTTGATAAATCGTCAATTATAATTGCTTCTTTATCTGTTTTTTTGATATATACTTTACAATCACTAATTGACTTTTTTCCTTGCCTCTCTAAAAAAATAATTTCCAATTGTTTAGGTAAAGCTATTTGATTCATAGAATTCACTCTTCTTCTATAAGTTCCCATATAGTACATTTTCTTTTTGTAATATGATAAGGTTCTTTAGGATAATTTTCTTTTATATATTGTTCTTTTTGCTGTTCATAAACATCGTCTCTTTCGCAACCTTTTTCAAGAATAAACAAACTTCCTAAACCTATTGCTCCATAAAGAATTCCTTTTAAAATTCCTTTAGATGCTTTTTTTATGAGATTTATTTCTAAAGGATTTAATTTCCTCTTGACTGAATTTTGCTCTAAGCTTTTATTCCATTCAATTAGTCTTTTTTCATCCAATAATTCTCTTATTTTCATAATTTTCTAATAAAATAAGCATTTATAAACTTTACTATTGTAGTATCTAATAAGTAGTAACATATGAATAATTAAAAATTAAAATTCTCTTCCAAATTCCTCATAAGTTTTTTTAGGGTTTTGAAAAGGCATAGTTTCTTTTTTTTCTTCAAACCCTCTTTTTTTTGGAGACATTACTTCATAATCCTCTCTTGCTTCAGGCATTATTTGTCTTTGAAACTCTTGAAAATTAACTTCTCTTCCAATTATTTCTCTTTCTCTTCCAATTTCTTCTATGATTCCGATTCTTTCTGCAGAAATAGGCTGAGATTCACTGGAAATTCTAGTTTCTTTTATCATTTCCTTATAGGTTTCTATTGAACTTTTTGGAATTACATATAATTCTTCAGATTCAGATTCTTTTTTTTCTTTAGATTCAGGTTCAAAACCTAGGTTTTCTAGTGATTCTTGTTTGACTTCACTGAAATCTCTAAGAAAACTAATTTCACTTTCAATTGGAGTTTTTTTAATAAATCTCTTAAATTTTAAATCTTCAATGTTTTTTTCTTCGTTTTCTATAGATTCCTCAAGTTCTGTTTCTTCTGTTTCTTTTACTTTGGATTCAGGAGATATTTTTTTAATTTTTTGAGGGATTACTTTTATTTTAGTAATCTTTTTTTCTGTCTTTTTTTCTGTTTTTTTCTGTTTTTTCGCTTTTTTAGGCATGCTTTTTCAAAGAAAAACAAATATAAAAAATATATGTTTAAATTCAAACAAGAGAAATATATAAAAACCTAAATTTCTTTGAAATTTTATGAGGTGTAAAAAAATACTTTCATTTATTTTATTTTTATTAGGAGTAGTTTTTATCTTAAATTCCTCTTCAAGCATTACTGGTTATATTATTTTTAAAGGACTGAGTAAAACTCTTAGTAGTTTTTTAGGAGTATTTCTTATTGTTTTAGGATTAATGTTGAATATATATGAAGCTGAAAGAGAAAGACAGAGAAGAGGTGTAGATTATATTATTTCTCAATATGAATCTGGAAGAATTGATCCTGTTGAAGCAGCTGAAAGAATTAATGGATTAAGAGGAGGTAAATTTGTAGAAGGAGTAAGGTATTCTAAGGGAAAAGGTTCTGTTTTTACAAAAATTGGAAAAATAGATTTGACTGATTTAAAACCTTCAAAAGCCTTGAATCTTGCATTGGCATTAAAAGAAGTAGCTCTTATTAATGATAAAAGAAACAAGGTGAATTGCTATCTTGAAGGAATTCCTAAAAAAAGCATGGAAACTTTTGAAGAAGTTTATAAGAACAAATTGGAAAAGATAGTTAAAAAATCTTAACTTTGAATTTTTATTTAAGAAGAATTTATGTAGGATTTATAAAATTCAATTGCCTCATCTAAATATTTAATGAATTCTTCAGCTTTTTTTTGAATTTCATCTTGATTAGAGTTATGATAAAAAGAAACATGTATTTTATGAAGTCTTTTTCTAGCATTCATTAAAAAATCTCTATTTTCTTGAGTATTTTCCTTAGAACCCTCAATCATTTTTTTTAAATCACTTATTTTTGAACATGCTATGGCAATAATATCATCAATTTTCTTCATTTTAAGTTAATTTTTGAAGAGATTATTCTTTATAAATATTTTGTTTAGTCACTACTTTTCAGTTACTGTCCAGTCTTAATCTAATCTTAATCTCTTTAAAAATCAATAATCAAGTAAAACTTGCCATTCCATGGGCTTTTTTGAATATATCAAATAAAGTAAAGGTTGTATCAACAGCTTTTTCAGCAGCTAATGGCCTTAAATAATCTTTCTCATAATAATTTTCTTTTTCAATGCCTTCTTTAGTTTTAGGTTTAGACTCCTTTCCATAATATCCAATCAACGCTAAAAAAGGATTGCTCTCATCTTTTTTCTTTTTTTCAGGCTTAGACTCTGGTTTAAGAATCTCCTCTTCTAAAAATTCATTAATATCATCTTTTAATTGATTTATTGATTCTTCTGTTGCACCTTCAATTAATTTTAAAACATCTCCAATATCAGATTCTTCTAATTCTTTTTTCAGCATTTTTAACTCATCTTCATTTAAAGAATATGCTCTAAATTCTATTTCAGCTTTTCCAATATATGTTCCTTGTTTTGGAACAGCAGTAAATATAAAATCAATTAAAACACAAGAATAGTATTCTCTTAATTTATTCAGTATTTTCTCTTCTTTGAAAAATTCAGGTAAATCTCCAGAAATTGCAAGTGATTTAGGGTCAATAGAGCTTTTTCCGAGCAAGGTTATTTCTAATACTGTTCTATTAAAAGCTTTGACAAGAGCTGCTTTTGTAGATAATTTTGCTTCTAATTGTTGAGCTGCAATAAGATATGGTTTTGCCCATCTTGAATATAATCTTAAAGAATTAACCTGACTTTTCAAGTAGCTTCTTTCAATCTCATATCTTCTTCTTAATTCTTGTTCAGAATTCTGAAGCCAGGTGTTGAATTCATGTATTCTTGAAATAACTATTCTTTTTACTGTTTCATTTAAATCCAGTTTTTTAACATCTTCTGGGTCTTTTGCAACTAAAAAAGCATCAATAAGAGTTACAAATCCTGCTTGAGTTGCCATAGCTTTAATGCTTGAATTTCCTTTTTGTATATCTACTTTATCCATCCAAATCTGCTTTAATGCCAGTAAAGCTGCATTTTTAACTGATTCATCAGAAGAATGCAAATCATCATACTGAGCTAATCTTATTTTAAATTCTTTTAAATCATAGATTATATTTAAAACGCTTCTTAAAACAGTGTTTATGTCTCCTAAAACTTTGGATGCTTGCTGCTGCATTGCTGTTGCTCTTGTGCCCATTTCTGAAAATTGAGTTGAACCAGGAGTTGGTGAAAAATTATCAACAAGCTTTTCTGGACTTAATCCAAAATCCTCCATTAAATCCAAAAGGAAATAATATACAGGTTCAATTGATTCAGAATAAGATTCATAACCAATTTTATGTTGAGCTTCAGATTGGGGTTTTACTTCTTCAGCAGGAATTTTATCTATTGAACCGTATTTTTTTAAAAGTTCTTTTCCATTAGATGCATATAATTCTGGATTTATTTTCCCAATTATTTGAGCTATTGTTGCAACCATTTTTTACTTGTATTTTATTATTTCTATTACATAAATAAAGTTTAAAAAATGTTTGTAAAATTATTTTTATTTTATGTTTAATCCAAAACAACTAATTTTAAAAATACTAACTTATTTTTTTAAATATGGTATTTTGGTTCAAAAAGAGGAAAGATGTTATTGATTTAACAGAAAGATACAAACAACAGCAGGAAAAAATAGCTGAGTTAGAAAAAGAAAAATCTTCTTTAAGTTCCTCAAACTCAACTAGCTCAAGTAATTCAGGATTTGATATTTTTGGAAGCATGGCTGCTGCAAATTCCAGCAATAATTCTAGTTCAGTTGATTCTTCTTCTAGTTATTTAGATATTTCTTCTAGTGTTGAAGAAAAAAGAAAAAAACTCGCTAAAAGAATTCTAGCTATGACTGAAAAACTTGAGGACTTAAGTAATCAGATTTATCATTTGCAACAAAGAGTTGAGGTTCTTGAAAAAAAGGCAGGAAGATTCTAATTTTTAAAATGAACAGATGCCTTATTGAATCTTGTGATGGAGAATTATATTTAAGCAGGATTTTTGTAGAAACCTCTTTTGGAGGAGTGCATTTTATGGAAAAGTATTGCATTGGGTGTGGAAGAATTTTTGATAAAGAAAAAAATGAAATGATTTCTCTAAGAGATGCGTGTAAAAAAGCAATTCAGCCATCTATGAAATTATTCGGAGATTACAAAAAATTTGCAGATAAAATAATAAGAATAGAAATTTCAGGACCTGTTAATGACTCTTTAGATGCAGGTTTTGTATAGATAGTAAAATACAGAGAGAAATCAAGCCATTAAATTTATTAATCTATTTTTAGTTAATGGGATATGAAAGATATAGAAAAAAAAATTAAAGCTTATGCTTTGAAAAATGCAGTTGCATATAAAGGAAAAGCAAAGCAGGGAGCTGTTATTTCTGCGTTATTTCATGAAGGGCTTAAAAAAGAGGATTTAAAAAAATATATAAAAAAAATTTCTAAAATAGTTAAAGAAATTAATTCTCTTTCATTAGAGAATCAAAAAAAAGAATTTGAAAAATTAAGGGATTTAATCAGCAAAAGAAAAGAAAGACAAGGACTTCAGGAATTGCCTGATGTTCCTGAGACAGGTGTTGTGATGAGATTAGCTCCAAGCGCTTCTGGAGCACTACATGTTATGCATGCTATTAATGGTTCTTTAAATTATGACTATGTTTTAAAGTATGGAGGAAAAATGATAGTGAGAATTGAAGATACTAATCCAGAAAATACTTATCCCAAAGCATACTCTCTTATCACTAAAGATGTTGAATGGCTTTTTAAAAAAAAGGCTGAGATATATATTCAGTCTGATAGAATGGAATTGTATTACAAGTATGCTGAAAAATTAATTAAAGGCGAGCATGCTTATGTATGCACTTGTTCTGCAAATAAATTCAAAGAATATTCAAAAAAAAGGAAAAATTGTCCATGCAGAAGCTTAAATGTTAAGGAAAATCTAGAAAGATGGAATGAGATGCTTTCTCCAGAAGGATTTAATCCAGGAGAAGCTGTTTTAAGATTTAAAACTCCTGATGAACTTGGAGGAATGGCTCATAAGAATCCTGCAATGAGAGATTTTCCTTTAGCAAGAATCAATCTTTCTGAACATCCAAGACAAAAAAATAAATACAGAGTATGGCCGCTAATGAATCTCGCTGTTTCAGTTGATGACATTGAAATGAAAATAACACATATTATAAGAGGAAAGGATCATAGGGACAATGCTTTGAGGCAAAAAATGGTTTTTGAAGCATTAGGAAAAAAATATCCTTGGTGTGCTTTTTTAGGGAGATATCATTTTAAAGACTTAGAGCTATCTACAACTAAATTCAGAGAAGGAATTGAGTCAGGAAAATACTCTGGATGGGATGATCCAAAACTTCCTACAGTTGCTTCTCTTAGAAAACAAGGTTATAAACCAGAAGCTTTTTGGAGAATAGCTGAGCATATTGGATTAAGTGAAGTAGATAAAGTAATTGAAAAAAAAGATTTTTTTGATTTATTGAAAAAATTTAATTATTAAAAGACTAATCAGCATAATTTAATCAGTACTTTTATCTGAAGGATTTTCTATTGATGTAAAATCAGGCTGAAAAGAATCAATAATTTCTTTAATTTTTTTCTGCAGTTCTTTTGCTGTCTCATAATCCTCTCTTTGTATTGCCATATCTAAACTAGTATTATAAAGAAACATATCTTTAAAACTAAATGGAAATTCAGATGCAAAATAAAAGGCTTTTCTTAAATTATTTACTCTTTCTTTATTAAGCATTTCAGAAGAAGTGTCAAAAAAACCATAAGTTAAAGGAGAGATTTCTTTTGCTCTTTTTATATCTCTAATGCCTCTATCTAACATTTTGTTTCCTTTTTTTATCATTGCATCTTTTTCATTTTGGCATACAAAAGGAGATTGAATCAAGTAAAGGCATTCTCTTGCTGTTTTAAGAGAATTATGATAATCTTGTTTAAAATACCATATAGCTAAAGAGGTTTCTTTTGAAGTTAAATGTCTCTGATTAAAAACTTTCATTATAATGTCTCCTGCTTTGTCAATTGGTTCTGATTCTAAAGCAAATGTTCTGGAAGTTTCATTTAAAAAATAAAGAGAATCTAAGTTTCTCTTCCCTCTTCTTGCATCTTCAAGGAATCTAAAAATATCAAATGTCATTGTCATTTTTTGATTTGTCTTGTTTTTTTAAATTCTTCAAAAGGGTCTGTGTAAGTTTTAGTATTTCTGTTAGTATTTAAACTTTTATCTACATAAGTTCCAGTTACAGGAGTAGGATAAGTATTAGGATAAGTGCTAAAAGTTCTTGTAACACTTGTTGGTTTTTTGTCTGGTTTTTGAATAGTTTTTGTTTTTGAAGAACCTTTGCTTGCAACAAAATCCCAAAGTTTTTTTGATTCTTCTTTTCCAGGAATATCCTTTTCAGATATGCCTGCTTTTATTAATTCTTGTTTTTCAGACTCATATCTCTTTAATAATTTTTTAATATAGTCAAAATGCTCCCTTGAAAGATTTTGAATTTTAGGAAGTCTCTGGAGTACATCTAATAATTCTCTAAATGTTTTGTTTTTAAATTCTTCAATCAATTTAAGCTGATTTGATGTTTGAATGATTTTTTTAAATTCTTTTCCAGATAAATATTTTAAAAAATCTTCAGAATATTCTTCAATAATTCTGCATGCATAACTTATACTATAGTTTTGAATGTCTTTTAATTCAATATCTCTGACTCCATTCTCTAATTTTTCTTCATAAATTATGAATTGATCTTTTTCACTTAAAGAATTTTTCTCAGATTCAGGAGCATCAGGATTATAAACTGGAAGATTCCTATCTGCTATTCCATAATCCATATCTTTAACTCTTGGATTTTCAAGATATAAGTTAAGAAATTCAATTAAAGAAACAGCTAAATTGCAAACAGCTTCTTTTTTTTCTCTTTTAGATTCTAGAGTTGAATCCTCTTTTTCTCTTGAAGATTTAAATCTTGGATAATATTTAAAGATAATATTCAATAATTTTTTTCCAGCTTCGTCAATTAATCTTCCATCATCAGTATAAACTCTTTTTTCACCTGAATTTGAATATCCTTCAACTGTGTATAAAAAATTTTCAATGTTTCCTCTAATTTTTCTAAATCTTTCTAATCTTCTTTTAGATTTTTTTTCTTCAGAATTGAATAAATTTTCTAGGAATTTCATTTTATCTTGCTATACAGAGTTTTTTAAAAAAACCAAAACCTCTAAACCAGGGTTTTTTATTTTTAATTTGAGTATCTGAAACTTTTTTTTCAGTTTTTTTAATTACATACTTACTAGGCTTCCAATAATTCATTAATCTTGAATTTCTTGGTTTGAAGTTATCAATTGATTCAAGTGACTTAGTTTTAGATGTTTTGGATTTAGTTTTGAAATTGTTAGAATAACCTGTATAAAGTCTGTTTTCAACAAATTCAGACTCATTCCAATAGTTTCTAAGTTTTTTAGCTTTCATTGATTTTTTCATATGTAATGGTATTGTCAAGAATTCATAAAAATCAAGATACTCATTAGTTAAAACAGGTTCATCAAAGTCTAGAGTTTCATCTACAATTGATTTTAATTCTTTTTTCAAAGTTTTTTCAATTTTATCTATTAAAGCTTTCATTTTCTTTTATTTTCTACCTATAATATAACAGGTCTTTCTTTATAAACCTTGCTATTTGTTACCACTCTTGAGGTACGTTAAAATAATAATATTTATAAATCAATATTTTCTGCTAATTCTATAAAAAAATTAATAAAAACAAGTATTTAGTTAATACTTGAAACAACTTGAAACTTAAAGATGAAATCTAAAGATTTTAAAGGCAAAAAAAATTTTAATTTAGAAAATTGGGATTATAATAAATTTATAGATTTGATGTTAGTTCATTTATCAGGTATTGAACTTGAAAAAGCAGCAAATTACGAATGTAATGTAAGGCTAGATTCAGTAGTGTCTAATGATGATTATAAAGTGCTTGTAAGAATTAGCTTAAAAGATTTATCAGAGAATAATGAAAGTTATCTTTTTTTCACTTATAATGTTACAAAAAATATGATTGATAATGTAAGAGCTACTCTTAGAGGAGAATTTTCTAAAAAATCTCATGTTTTTCTAAAGAGTTTAGAAGATTTTGCAAAAGAATTAAATTGCAGAGAAATGAGAACATTATCTGATGAAAGTTTTTGGGAAGAAACAGATTGGCTTAGATTTCCTGATGGAACTTACAGAAAAAATCTGGCTTGTTATTTAAACTAAAATGAGTTTTGATGATTCTATTGAAAGAGTAAGAGAAAAAGCAAAGAGAATTATACAACCTTTACCAAAAGATTATGTAATTCAAACAAGAGGCTATGATTATTTTTCTGGAGATTTAAAAAAAAGAAAGGGTTTTTTTGCAGCAATCAGTGTTGATTCAAAAAGTAAAATTAACTTTCCAAGAACATTTTGCAATTTCAGTGTTAGAAATGATAAAAATTATATTGAAATAGAATACATTCAAATAAAAGATCCTGCTCTTTCTAAAAAAGGATATTCTAGAAAAATTCTTAAAGT
>CAYLHY010000012.1:0-6087 GCA_964383885.1 Candidatus Woesearchaeota archaeon | reverse complement strand
TTTATTTAAAAAAAAGAAAGTTTTAGGATCAGAAATTCTTAAAGTTATAGAAGAGATTGCAATTGAAAACTCTATAAGTAGAATACATGTTTTTCATTGCACTAATCCTGATTTTTGGGAACATATCGGGTATAAAAAGCAAGAAGATTTTTTTCATTCTATGAGTGAAAGTTGGGTTAAAAAATTGGATTTAACAGATTTAGTTTTTAGTTAATTCTTTTCTTAATAACATAAACCTCATCATTTTTTCTTATTTTTTTGTTTGATGAAAGTTTAATAGCAATTTCTTCTCCTTTTTTTGCTTTTTGAACTTGTTTTTTATTTTTCTCAATTGATAATATTTTAGAATTAACTATTCCAGTTGTTTTTCCAATTACTGCTATTTTATCATTAGATTTTATTCCTGAAACTAATTTTACAGTTATTACGTTTAATTTGTCAAAGTAGTGCTTTACTTTCCCTATAAAATGCTTGTATTCAGTTGAAGCTGAATGCTCTACGTCCGTGAAATCCTTTGCAAGAGGTTTTCCTAAATAAAATCCAGGAGAGAATTTTCTATTGTAGACTTTTTCAAGAATTTTCATACCTTGTTTTATTTCTTCTTTAGTTAATTTTTTATCTAATGCTTTTCTGTAAACTCTCACTACTGCATCCACATACCTTGCATCTCTGTTTCTTCCTTCGATTTTAAAACTAGTGATTCCTGCTTTTTTCATTTCTTCAATAAAAGGCAAGGTGCATAAGTCTTTAGCTGAAAGAATTTTGTCATTTTCTATTTCAAGTTCATAACCTTCTTGCTTGTCTTTTACAATATAGCTTCTTCTGCATGGGTGTAAACACTCCCCCCTATTAGCTGATTTATTAAAAAGAAATTGGGAAGTAAAGCATCTTCCTGAAATTGCCACGCACATTGCTCCATGGCAAAAAGCTTCTATTGGAATGATTTTTGAAATTTTTTTAATTTGTTTTAAATTTAATTCCCGAGCAAGAATTATTCTTTTAGCTCCAAGGTTTTTATAGAATTCAGCAGCTTCTGAGTTGGAGACAGATGCTTGAGTTGAAATAAAAAAAGGAATTTTGTATTTTCTGCATAATTTAATTACTGCTAAATCCCAACAGATAACTGCATCTACTTTACCTTTAATTTTTTTAATTATTTTTTCAATTTTTTTTAATTCTTCATCATATACAATTGAATTTAATGTTAGATATTTTTTAACTCCTGCTTTATCACAGATTTTTTTTATTTTATTCAGGTCTTTTAATGTAAAGTTTTTTGCTCCTTTTCTCATTGTAAAGTCTTTAAGGCCGAAATAAACAGCGTCTGCTCCTGCATTAATTGCTGAGATTAGCATAGGATAGTCTCCAACAGGTGCAAGAAGTTCGTATTTTGAATTCTTTTGTTTTTTCATAAAAACTTTACATTAGTTAGATTTAAAAAGCTAATTAATTTTCTATTGCTTCACTATTTAAAATGAAAAGAAAAACAAAACAAATGAATGAAAAAGAAAAATTCAAAAGAAGATATATGAAAGTAAAATCATTCATAAAAACAGCAGTATCAAAAGGTGTTGAAAAAGGATATGATGACAGGAAAGCAATGTTTGAATTTATTGATATGAATTTTCCAGATATTTTAAGCGAACATCCTGAAAGTATTGTTGCAAGAGCAAATTCAGATTTAAAACATTTTTATGAGCAAATGATTCAAAAAAAAGATCTTTCTAATCTCTTAAATGATCCTAATTTATGCTTTAGTAAATATCTGGAATTTGTAGGAGAAGAAATTGATTTTTATTCTAGATGTCAATCATGTAATGGTTATGGAATTTATGTTCCTGCTTCTCCTGAAAGTGATACAAGGAAAAAAGATTTAGAAATAGAACTTTGTCCTAGTTTCAAGAGAGTTAGAGATGTCTGCAAGGAATTTTCAAAAGCAAAGATTTAAATATATTTGGAGTTATTTAAAAATATGGCAGCTAAAATTAGGAGGTGTCCCCATTGTTTGTTTGAATAAAAGTAAATTTTTTAGCTGTGCTTTTTCTGAAAAAACTTATAAGTTAAATTTAATTCTTAATAAAGTAAATAATGGTGGTTGTAGTTCAATGGTAGAACGTACGACTGTGGCTCGTAAGACGCGGGTTCGATTCCCGCCTTCCACCCTTTTTAATTAAAATGAAAACAGATACAGTAAAAGGTTTTAAAGATTATACTGGTGAAGAAGCTGAAAAAAGAGCAAGCATAAAAAAAGTTATTACGTATATTTTTGAAAGATATGGTTTTAAGCCAGCTGAGACTCCTATAATAGAATATGAAGAATTTGTTAAAGGTCCTGAGTCTCAATCTGAAGATGAAGCTGTTTCTGATATTTTTAAGCTTAAGGATAAAGGAAATAGAAAACTCGCTTTGAGATATGAATTTACTTTTCAATTAAAAAGATTAATGAAAAACAAAAAACTTCCTTTTAAAAGATATCAGATTGGAGAGGTTTTTAGAGATGAACCAGTAACAAAAAACAGGCTTAGGCAGTTTATTCAGTGTGATGCAGATGTTATTGGAAGCAGTGTTAAAGATGAAGCTGAAATTTTATCTCTTGCAAGAGATATACTAAGTAATTTAGGAATAAAGCCGATTATATTGATTAATAACAGAAAACTTTTGAATGAAATTTTAGAAGATCAAGGAATTAAGGAAAAAGACAAAGCAAAAGTTCTAAAAGAATTAGATAAATATGACAAACTTCCTGAAAAAGAAGTTAAAAATAATTTGAAAAAATACAAAGCAGAAAATATTCTTAGTTCTTTGAAAAAAGGCGAAAAATTCTTCAATCAATTTCCAAGTTACAAGGAAATAATTAGTTTAAAAGAATATTGCAAACTTTATGGTGTGGAAGTAATGTTTGCTCCTACAATGGTTAGAGGATTAAGTTATTACAACGGAAGTATTTTTGAGATAAAGGCTAAAGGCATTAAAGAAACAATTGTAGCTGGAGGGAGTTTTATGTTTAATAATATTCAATCCACTGGAATAAGTTTTGGTTTAGATAGAATTTCAGAAATTGCAAAATTAAAAGATTCAAAAGAAGAAAGTTATTTGGTTGTTTCTTTAGGGCAAGATAAAAAAGCAATTGAGATAACTCAAAAACTTCGTATTAAAGGCAAGATTACAAGTTTGTTTTACGGCAAACCAAGTAAAGCATTAGAATATGCTAATTCGTACAAATACTCAAAAGTTATTTTTGTTGGAGAAAAAGAAGTTAAGTCAGGAAAATTTAAAGTTAAAGATATGAAAACTGGAAAAGAAAAGAGATTGAAAATATAACAATGAAATGAACAAAGAAAAACTTTTAATAGATTTAATTAAAATAAATTCTGAATCAGGCAAAGAAAAAGAAATAGGTGATTTTATCTGCAGGAGATTATCGTCGAAGTTTAAGATAATAAAACAAAAAATTAATAATAATTTTAATATTTTTGCGTCTGTTGGAACTCCGCGAATAATTTTAGTCTCGCATTTAGATACTGTTTCTGGTCAATTGGATATAAAACAGAATAATGATTATATTTATGGAAGAGGAGCATGTGATAACAAAAGCCAGATAGCTGCTTCAATACTTGCTGCTGAAAAAGCTTTAGAAAAAGGAATTAAAGATTTTGGGCTTCTGTTTACAGTAGAAGAAGAAACAACTCTTAACGGAGTAAAAAAAGCATTAGATTTAATTCCTAAATCAGTTAAATTAATAATTGTTGGAGAACCAACAAATCTGGAGATTGTAAAAGGACAAAAAGGATTAATTTATTTGAAATTAATCTGCAGAGGAAAATCTGCTCATGGGTCAATGCCTGAAAAAGGAATAAATGCAATTGAATTACTTATGAATGAATTAATTAATATCAAAAAAATTAAATTTAATGAAGATTCTGTTCTTGGTAAAAATGTAATTAATATTGGAAAAATAAAAGGAGGAGACTATCCTAATGTTGTGCCAGATTATGCAGAGGCTGTTATTGTTATAAGAAATACAATTAAAGCAGAGGAAGTAATCAATAAAATAAAAAAAGAATTAAATTGTGAAATAAAAGTCGAAACCTCTTATGATCCTGTTTTAAATGATGATGCTGAAAAAATCGCTTTAAAACTTGACTTAAAAACACGAGTGGTTCCGTATTTTACAGAAGCTTATTTTCTAAATAAAAAAGCTAAAACCATTATTCTTGGTGCAGGGTTAGAAGAAGATGCTCACTCAATAAATGAAAAAGTAAAAATTACTGATTTTGAAAAGTTAATTAAAGTTTATTTAAAAATTTTAGAAATTCAAGATTTATAATTACCCATAAACTTTTCTCTGCATCGCCTTTAAGTTAGATATTAACTTCTCTAACTCTGAAGGATGATTGTATCTAGAGCTTAATTCTTCAAATTTTTTATCCCATCTAACACTCCTTGAGGATTGTTTTCTTTAAAAGAGGTTTCAGTTAAGTTTTTTGTCTTCATAATTTCTAAAAATATGAGAGATTTATTAATTTATCTGAAGAGTTTTTTATTAAAATAGAATTAATTGATAAAAAATGTCTTAATTGTAAAATAGTAAAAAGAAAATATTTATAAATATTAAGGCAATCACTATCTAGTGATGAAAAATGAAACATAACACTCTTGAAGAATTAACTTATGAAGAACTAAAACTGCCGAATTACAGAAATAATAAAGTACTTTTACAAGTTGGAAATGTTGATGTTACTTTAACAGATGCTGTTATAGCTGCAGTGTTAGGTGGGCTTAATGTCTTATTGGTAGGAGATACAGGAACAGGAAAAACTCAACTTGCAAGTGATATTTACAATCATTATTTTGAAGGAAATAAAGAAGGTGTTTGGTTTAAAGCTAGACCAGACACTGAAATATCTGACATATTTGTAAGGCTTAATAAAGAAAAAATCAGAAAAGAATCTAATAGAGAGAACATTAGAAAAATGTGTTTTGTTGTTGATGAAGTTAATAGAGCTCCAGGACCAGTTCAAGATCAATTTTTAGGGTTAGGAGATGGCAACATAGAGACACCAGAAGGAAGGCAAATTAACCTAGGTGTAAATGGTTATAGTTTTTTGATATCTACTGCTAATATTGGCAATGGGGAATTTACAGGAACATTTGATATGGACAAAGCTTTACTAAATAGATTTCACATAACTCTTGATTTAGATTATTATGGAAAAACTTTAGAAGATGAATTTGCAGTAAATAGAGAAGGATCTGCAAATCCAAAAGTGAGAGTTGAGAGTTCAAGTAGAGATTTAAGTAAAAAAATACTATCTTCTTATCAAAAAATTAGGGAAATCGCAGGTAATCCAAGACTAGAATCTGAAATTGTTTTAGCTTATTTAGGTTTAGGATTAAATTTTTGTAAAAAAGATAGACAAAAAACAAAAATCTGGCCTCTAAATTGTCAGGATTGTGAATATTCTAATAGTATATGTGAGAAAATAAAAGGAGTTACTCCTAGGACTAGAAGAGCAATTCTTAAGTATGTTAGTGCATTGCAACATCTCGCTGAATTAAAAGCAAGAAGCCAAGGAAAAAGCTTAGAGAACATTGATTTTTTTGAATTAATGTTTGAATCTTTTAAATTAATTGGAGCTTATCAGGGATGTTTGAATCCACAAATCTTAAGAGCAGAATATTATGAAGAGAATGCAAGAATGATGGAAGATGTTGTGAATGAAATAAGAGATGAATTTAATAAAACAAGACCTTATATGGAATTAAGTATAAGCTGTTCTGAAAACTATAGAGAGACAGTAACACAATTTTATGAAGACTCAACAGGAAAAATTTTCCCTTTATCAAGAGGATTTCTTAAAGAAGTGGGAGCAGAAAAGGGGCTAAAGGGAGAAAAAGCAAAGAGATTTGTTCAAAATGCAATTGATGAAATGAAAAAAAAGATTATAGAACCTTATAATAAAGCTCATATAAGTCTAGATTGGTTCCCAAAATTAATAGACTATTACCATTCAAAACTTTAGAAATAATTGAAATGAAATCCAAAAACAATCTAAGAGATTTAGTTGAAAAAGCATCTAAAAGTGA
>CAYLHY010000011.1:4114-16903 GCA_964383885.1 Candidatus Woesearchaeota archaeon | reverse complement strand
CACTTCCTCCATTGATATAAGAATCAAAATATCCAACAACAACCTGATAAAAAGGTTTTTTTGAATTAATTCTCTCTAGCATTCCAACACATTCAACTTGGTCTCCTTTTTTTGCCTGAAGAACAAAAGGCCTCGACCACACTACTATTCTTTTAATAGATATTTTTTTATTGTACCCCTCTAAAATCTCTGAATCTTTTATTTCATAGTAACCTGGACGAACTATAGAATTATAATCGTCAGTAACTACTCCTCTTATTTTGACTTCGTTTAATGGAACATGTTGGATTTGCCATGAATACCAACTTTCATTTGGATTTTCAACAACGAATAGAGAAAATACATTCCCGTCTATAAAACCATCATCTTTTTTCTGTATCATGTTTTCCACATACTCTTCTTTACTAAAAAATTTTGAAACTATTCTATCCTCATAATATTTCTCCCAATCTTTCTTGGTTTTCCAGGTTATTCTCTTATTTTTTATTTCAGATAAAAAATTTATTGCTTTCCATCCGTATTTTTTGCCATAAATAATAACATCTATGTCTGATTTTCCAGGAGTATAATTACCAAGTAAGGTAGAGTTGTTTAACCCAAGATTTTCTAAAGGAATACCTCCTTCGATTAAAATATCTATCATTCCTCTAACAGAATTCAGATAAGGGTCTAAGTCTTTAATAGGAATTTTCATAAATTCTTGTAACCCTTTCTGAGGGTCATGGACAAATTTAATTGATTTTTTTGGTATTGCAAAAAACCATGTTTGATGAAATGGATCATGATAAAAATAACTAGGAAATCGTGATTTAAATTCTAAAATGTTTTTCTTTGCAGATTCTTGATCCACAAAAAGATTAAATCGATACATTGCTTTTTCAAATATAAAACGATATTTTAATTTAACAAAATTCGCTAAAGAAGAGGGAATATATTTTGGTTTAACAATAATTCTTCCAGAAGGATGACTATTTGAATAAACTTTGCATTGAATTCCTTCAGATGTTTCTAATAAGTAAGTTTCAGGCAAATATTCCATATGAGAAAGATAAACAGATATTTTATAAATTTTTGGGAAAGGAAAAAATTCAAAGTCTTCTATTAATCCATTGGAAAATATAATCCATGTGAAAATTTCTTTTCAGAGTATAATACACTTTTTTATTTTTTCGTAAATTATGTTTAACAAAATTGATAATTTTCCGTAAAAATTTAATTCTGGTTGTTTTAGGTATCTTTTTCTTTCTGTCCTTCCAGGTAGTATTAAACTTGTATACTTTTTTATATTGTTTTGAATCCTTATTTATGCTAGGAGGAGTAAATTCACTTACTCCCAGAAACCTATAGAGTTTATTTAATTCTCTTTGTTTGTTTTTATCACTTTTTTCCAAATCAAATATAAAAACATTTTCTTTTCCAAATTCTTTTATCCATGGTTCAATTAAAGATTTTTGATCTACTTGTACGTCTTTAAGAGAAATGTTTTCTAATAAATCAAAGTGTTTTTTTGTTAAATAATCACTCATTGCTCTATCTTTTTCTTTTCTTCTATAAATTATGATCTTCGCATTAGGGAATAATTTGTGAAGAATTCTTGCAGATCTTTTTTTTAAGATAATTGTAGTACTCAGTTCCCCTACAACTTTATTAAAATCACATTTCTTAAATTTTTTTTCATAATTTTTTAGACCCATTACTTCATATTCTTCAGGAAAGTAATTAATTTCAGTTAAAAGATTAAACTTAGGAATTGAGATTTCTGGATGTTCATAAAGGCAAAAAGTAAGCCAAGTAGATCCGCTTCTAGGAAAACCAACACCTATAAAATCTAATCTCATATGTTTTTCAGAGATTGGTTGTTTAAAAAATTTTTTATGAATGAAAGGAAGATTTATAAAGAAAATTCATTATTAAAAAATATGAAACCTGATTTAAAAAGAATAAAATATTCTATAAAAGGAGAGCATCTAAATCGTCCATTAATTAAGTATTTTTATGCTCCTTTAGCCAGATTATTTCTTTATATAATTTGTTTATTAAATTTGAATATACAATTTGTTAATACATTTAATCTTCTTTTTTCAGTTATTGCTGCATTAATAATTTTTTTTTATCCTCGTTTTCTTTGGTTAGCTGGAATTATGATTCTTGTTGCCTTTGTGATGGACCTTTGTGATGGTGCTTGGGCAAGATATAATAAAAGAAGAAGTTTATATGGAAAATGGTTAGATGAAACCAACGGATTATTAGGAATTTTTCTAATATTTGTTGCTGGAGCATGGCTTACCTATTATAATAAAGGAGAAATTAAAATTTTCATACTAGTTTTAATAGCGGTTTTTGGATATCTAATGATGAATTATGCTGGAATTTTAATGGAGCTAATAGAATATAGATATCAACTAAAAGAAAAAATTTCAGATGTTTTTAGAAAAAGCTTAAGTAAAAAAATAAAGATTAAAAAAGGAATCTCAAATCTTGGATTTTCTTTTGAATATCAGTGGACATTAATTGCTATCTTAACAGCATTAAACCAATTTGAATTAATGTTTTGGATATTCGGAATTTTAGGAAATTTACAATGGATGGCCAGGTATGTTCTTTTATGGCCTAGGAGATGATTTCTCCTTTAACAGAAAGATTATATTTTTTTTCCAAAAATTTAACTCGAAAAAAGAAAAGATTTTTCAAATCATTATTTATATCGTTTCTCCCTCTAATTAAGTTTTCCACAAAACTTTTAGTTTTTAGAAGTTTGGAAATCAATCTTTTATTTTTTTCTTCAGCTGGAAGATTCAAAATATATTCTAAATCCATTAAATCTGAAAATCTATCTGCTATTTCCACATTAATTACATTTGAAGGAGCCCCTATAAGCCTTTTTATATGTTCCTTGTATCTTTCTGGAAGATTTTTTCCATCAGGAGTTCTGGATAATTGTTTATTTTCTTTTAATATTTCAAGAAAGGGAATTAAATATTCATAATTGTTCATGAAAGATTGTTTTTTTAAATCTTTTATCTCTATTGAGGTATCTTCTAGAACATCATGGAGGGATGCTAAAAGGAGAGTATCTAAATTTTTTTCCCCCATAAGATAAAGTAACCTAGTTAAATAAATAGAATGGAACACTAAAGGAGTCTTGCCATCTCTCCTTAATTTTCCTGAAAAACAAATTAATAAAAAAGAAAAGACTTTTTTAAATAGAAAAGAATATTCCTTTAAACTTTCTGCAACTTCTATAGACACTTGTTCTAAATCAGAATATCTAAACTTTTCTTTAACTGTTTTATAATCATTAATTATTTTTAAATATAGTTCTTTTTTCATAGAAAAAAGTCTTAAAGGAAATTTTTAAAGATTGCTATAGAAACCCTTTTAAGGGCTAATTCTTTTTTTTCAAAATGAAAGACATAAGTGCTACAGTGATTGTAGATCTTCTTCCTTCAGAGGAGGAAATATTCAAAAAATTACATAAAGATGCTAGATGGGGAGTTAGAAAAGCGAAAAAGGAAAAATTAATTGTTGAAGAATCGGATAACTGGAAAGAATTTTACAAAATATACAAAAAAACACAAATAGAAGGAGGAAATGTTCCAAAATCATTAAATTTTTTACGAAAAACTTCAGATAAATTATTTATATGTAAAAAAGAAGGAAAAATTATTGGGGGGGCGGCTATAAAAGTAAATGGTTTGCAGATTCCAAGATTACGTTTCAACGCCTCTTTAAAAGAATATCAAAAATTTCAGCCCAATAATTTACTCTATTGGCATTGTATCTTGTGGGCTAAACAAAAAGGATACAGCCAATTTGATTTGGGAGGATGGCAAATAAATGCAAGAGGTCATCTAATAGGAATAAACAAATTTAAAGAAAAGTGGGGAAAGGTGGTATTTTATAAAAAAGAATATCCTTTTTTTAAAGCAATTGGAAGAAAATTAATAAGAAAATTTAAATTTTTTTGGTGGATTAATAATAAAATCCGTGAAATAAAAAATGATGCAAAAAAAGATTCTTTTAATAAGAAATGATCATATAGGAGATATTGTTTTATCTATAGGAATTTTAAAAGAATTGAAAAAAAAATTTCCTGAATTAAAAATTGATTTTATAGCTTCCAAAAGAGGAGTCTCATTAATTGAAAAAAATAAAGACATTAGAAAAAAAATTATTCTTTCTTATAAACTTAAAAGTATAAAAGATTTTTTTAACTACTTTAAAAAAATTTTTGAAATAAGAAAAGAGAAATATGATGTTGGAATTGATTTGAGAGGAGCTTTTTTTAACATTCTTCTTCTAAGATTTGGAAATATTAAATATAAAATGGGGTTTTGCAAAGAAAATTTATTCTGCAGACAGGGATTAGATTTTTCAATGAAAAGAGATCTAAAAAAGCATGAAACAGAAAACATCTTGAATTTAATAAATAAAGGATTGAACCTTAACTTAAAATCTGATTTTCCAAACATAGTTACCACAAAAGAAGATAAGAAAAAAGCAAAGGAAATTATAAAAAAGAACAAACTAAAAAAATTTATTTGCGTCATTCCAGATACTGAAAATTCAAAAAAACAGTGGGGACTTAAAAATTTTGATCTTTTAATAAAAAAAATAAATAAAAAATTTCCTTCCTATAAAGTTGTTTTATTTGGAGTAGATCAAGCAGAATTGGGTTGGTTAGCTAAAAAAAACAAAAAAATTCTTAATTTAGGAAAGGTTAATTTAAGAGTTTTATATGAACTATTCAAAAGATCTTCATTAATAATAAGTCTAGATGTCGGACCAATGCATATAGCATGGGCAAGTAAAAAGAAACTAATTGCAATAATTATAGAATATAATTCAAGATCTATAAAAAACATAAACCCGTTAGGAAAAAATTCATATTATTTTTCAGGAAAAAAGGAGGAAATCTCCGTTGAACAAGTTTTTAAAAAAATTTGTGAGGTTTTAAAATGATCTCTTCAAGATATAAAAAACTCATTTTTCCAAAAAAAGATCCAAGACAATATAGGATGGAGCTCGTCATAAAATCTTTTAATATTGGTTATTTTTTTAATCTCTCCGGTATTTTTTTAATTAAATAAATCTTGAATTTTCTTTTTTAAATTTTTTAAAAAAAGGGTCGTTTCCATAAGAAAGAATATTTATAGGAAGAAGGAAAGCTAATAAATTTCAAGATTTTTAAAACCAATAAAAGAGTTCTTTATCTTATTTAAAAAAAGATTTAATATAAATAAATCATTTTTATCTAATCCTGAAAATACGAATATTAAAAGAATATAAGTAAATATAAACAAGCATCCTGAAAGAATTAAAACTGAAAAATTTATAGTTCTCAATTGATTTCTTAGAAAAATAAGAAATATTGCAGGAATTAGAGATATAAGGAAAATTTTTATCATTTTTCTTCTTAAAGGAATAATAGAAGTATATTTTTTTGCTTGAAATAAGAATAAAAGATTTAAGAAAATAAGAGAGACCATTGTTGCTATAGCAGCACCAGTAATACTATATTTCTGAACTAAAAGAATATTCAGAAGCATATTTATAATTGATGCGATGATTATATCTAAAAGAATTATTTTAGATTTTCCAAGCATGGATATCAAATTGTTTGAGATAATAAATACTGAATTAAATAATGCGCCTACTGCTAAAAATCTAAGAGAATTTTCCGCAATAAGATACTCCTTTCCAAAGAAAAAATTAATAAAAACTCCTGGAAAAATTAAAATTAAAATTAATAAAGGAAGATTAACAATAAAAATCCATTTTGAAACTTGTTTACTTAACTCTCTAATTATTGAAAGATTTTTTTCATTTTCTGAGAAATGCTTAGTTATTATTGGAAAAAATAATTGGACAAATAATTGAGGAGTTATCATAAGCAACATTGCTAAAGGAACCGCTGCGTTATAAAACCCTACCTGAGAAACACCTGTCATAATCCCTATTATAAAGGAATCTGTCCAGTTGAAAATTGAAAAAATAATTCCAAAAAAAAGCAAAGGCCAAGAATAATTAAAAAGTTTCTTAAAAGAATCTCGTCTTTCTTTGACAGAAAGAGTATGGCTCTTAAAAATATCTTTAATTGAAAGTTTAATTACAAAGAAAGCTAGCAAAAAACCTGAAAAGGTTCCTAATGCATAAGTAAAAGCTATGGAATTACTATTTAATCCAAAAAAAATAATTAATGATAATGCTACAAGTCTTACTAAGTTCTGAAAAATATTAAAAATAAAAGACCTCCATATAATTTTCTCAAAAGAAATTAAAATAACTAAAAAAATATCAAAAAGAACGTAAAAAGGAAGAATTATTGCGAAAATTTTCAGGAAGAAGATTAAATTACCTGTTTTAAATAATTTAACAGCAATAAAATTTGATGTAAAAAAAAGAACAAAACCCAAAACAACGCTTGATAAAATAATTAAAGAAATACTTTTTTTTATGAGAAATCTCACTTTATTTTTATCTTTTTTCCCTCTATAATATGGAATATATCTATAAAGTCCTTCTGGCAACCCCAATCTTGAAAAGATAGCAAACCATCCTAATAACATTACTGCTAGAGAAAAAGCACCATAAGTATCTGGCCCGTAATTTCTTGCAATTACAATACGATAGGCATAAGTAAGTATTTTTGAAAGAAAAATACTAATAAACACAATGAAAGAGGTATTTGCAATTAATTTTAAAGAATTTCTAAGTTTCTTTTTTTCAGAGATTCTCATTAGAGATATAAAAATAACTTCTTTTTTAAATCTAACAGTTTAAAAAATAAATAATTTATTTATTCACAGTAAATTCAAACAAAATTTCGTCATAAATACCCTTAATAAAGATTTTTAAATACTTTTTAAAAGGTATAAATTTTTTCCATTTGTTATTTTTATAAATAAATTCTGTTTTTAATAATTTTAATTGTTCTAATTCGTACTCTTTTAAACGTTTCTCTGAAAAGGTAGATTCAGTAAAATTATTTTTATGTTGCAGACCAGAAAAATTTCCATAAAAAGTGGCGTGCGGAACTAATATTGTTATTTTTGCTCCATTTTTTGATATTCTTATCAATTCTTTCAAAATTGCTATTGGATTTCTTAAATGTTCTAGAACACTTCTCATTAAAATCTCATCAAAAGTGTTTTTTTTAAATGGGTAAGGAATTTTTTCAAAATCCCAAAGAATATCGGTTTTAATATTTTTTCTACAATCTACGTTAACCCAAGATTTTCTATAATCATCTCCGCAACCCGAGATTTAATTTTTTTAATTTTTTCATTTTTTTAAAAACAATAAACTGTATTTAAATCTTGCTTATTTGATTTTTTTAGTCTCAAAAATTTAATTCCTGATACTTGGTTTAATTGATAGAAATCTATTTAAGGATTAAAAAAACAAGGGGATTATGAGAAAAAAAGAAATTTTATGGATTAGTATTTTTGGATTTTTCTTAGTCATTATCAGTATTTTTTCCAAAGTTATAGATTTTCATGATTGTAGAGAATATATTAGCATTGCTAAATATTTTGCAGGTATAAGGAATATCAATCTATTTAGTGGTCATTCTCTTCTTTATCCAATTATAATTAGCTTTTTTCTAAAAATATGGCCAAGTATGATTATTTTGAAGATTGTTAATTCTATATGGCTACTTTTTATTGCTCTTGTTTTGCTTTTGGGTTTGAAAAATAAAAAAGCTTTTCTATTGTTTATTTTTTCCCCCCTAACATGGTATGTCAGTATTCAAACTACCCCTATTCTTCCAGCTAGTTTTTTCTTTTTTTTATCTTTTATTTTCTTTTATCTTCAAAAAGTAAAGTTCCATAGAATAATTTCAGGAATTTTTTTAGGATTATCCTGTGCATTTTATACACCCATGATTTTAATTGGAGGAATTTTTGTAATGGTTTTTTTCTGGAGAAAACAAATTTATGAATTAATGCATTATTTTATTGCAATCTTAATTGGTTTTTCTCCTAGAATGATTTTAGATTATTACTTATTTAAAATGCCTTTTTATTCTATAATCAGATATTTTGGGGCAAATTTTATTATAGCTATAGGATTAAATCCTGGGACTAGAAACATTCATATATTAAATCATTTAAGTGGTTTAATTGTCTTGATTGCTATTTCCCCGTTTTTGTTTAAATTATATAAATTAAATTGGAAAAAATACAATAAAATTCTTGTTTTTCTCATATTAAGCGGTTTAATTCTCTTATTAAGAGCTGCTATGCTAAAATATTTCTTACTTATTTCTCCGATTGTTCTTTTGCTTGTGGCTAGTGTCTTAACTGAAAAAGAACTCAAAAGGAATATTGTTCTTTCAATAATTATAACGTTGTTGCTTATAAGCAATTTTTTTATAGAAAACAAAGACATTGCTACTCAAAAAGACCTCGAAAAAATAAAACAAGACTTTGATCCAGAATACATTCTTGGAGGACCTTATGAGTCATTATACTTTAGTATGTTTTCTTGGGAAAATAAACCTTATTTTATCTGGTGGCAGGATTATAGAGCAAGCATAGAGAACAGAACAAATATCAGAGAGTATGAATTTAAATTTGATTCTAAAATTCCTTTAAAAAGCAGATTAAAGATATCCGGAGAATTTGAAAGATTTTATCCTAATAAAACTTATGAAAATTTTATTTTAGTTACCGGAAAAGAATACTTTAAAGGATTAGAAGAATTTAAATTAAAAAAATGTTATGAGGTTCTTTGTGTCTATGAAAAATAAAAAAAAGATAATCATTACAGGTGCAGCAGGGCTTGTAGGAATGAATCTTTTGACAAAGATAGACTCAAAAAAATATGATGTTATTGCTATTGATAAAAATAAAGACAATTTAAAATTAATAGAAAAAATTAATCCTCAAGTTAAAATTTTTTGCTTTGATTTATCTATAAAGAATAAAAAATGGCAAAGATTATTTAATAATGCAGATTGTGTGATTCAACTTCAGGCACAAATTTCTTCTCCAAATAAAGAACTGTATATTAAAAACAATATAATTTCTGTTAAAAATATTGTAGAAACATGTGAAAAATATCATGTGAAAAATTTAATTCATATTAGTTCATCAGTTGTTATTTCTGTAGCTAAAGACAATTACACAAAAACAAAAACAAAGGGAGAAGAGATTGTAAAAAATAGCAAAGTTCCTCATACAATATTGAGGCCTCCTTTAATGTACGGGTGTTTTGACATTAAACATACTGGTTTTTTAGTTATGTTATTAGACAAAAGCCCTGTATTTCCTTGCCCAGGAAATGGTAAATACATAAGACAGCCATTATATGTTTTAGATTTAGTTGAAATTATTTTAAAATTAATTGAAAAAAAACCTCAAAACAAAATTTACAATGTTATTGGAAAAGAAAAAATCTATTTTATTGACATGGTTAAAATAATTGCAAAAGCAGAAAAAAGAAAATTTCTAGTCATTAATATCCCTATCAAGTTATTTAATTTATTGCTTAAAATATATAGTTTTTTATTTAAAAAAACACCCTTTGTCAAAGAACAGCTTACTGCTCTAACTGCAGGAGATATTTTCCCTTTAGAAAATTGGGAAAAAAACTTAAAGGTTAAATATACTTCCTTCACTAAAGGAGTATCTGAAATGATAAGATCTCCTTATTACAAATATAGATATCTTATGAAAAAAGATTGATTCTTACCATTCAAAATTTTTAAATGCAAAAACTTTTGTTCCAAAAAAGTTAATAAGGATTATAAAAGGTTGCAAAATGAAATTTGAAAGTAAAGGGTTTAATTTTCCTTTTTCCACTAAGAAATAAATTGAAACCATTGTAAAAAAAAGAGTAAAGGTATAAACTAAAAAATATTTAGGCAAGGAAGTTATTGCTCTTTCTCTTGACTCAAATGTCCACAATTTATTAAAAACAAAACCAAGTAAGATTCCTGCAATAAACCCTATTCCTGCAGAAATAATATAATTGACTCTCAGAAAATAAAATAAAGAAATGAAAACAATATAAGAAAAAATAGTTATTTCTGTCCCCACTAAACAAAATCTGATAAATTGTTTTGTTATTTTTCTTTTTAAAAAATTTTCAAACATATTATTTAGGTTGAGGTTCTTTTTATAAAGATTACTATAATAATCTATTTAAAAAGAAATTTTACCTTTTATTTATGAAAAAAGTTGTAATTTTAGGAGGAGGGCTCTCTGGATTAGCTGCAGGAGAGATTCTTTCTAAAAATTTTAAAGTTATTATTCTTGAAAAAGAAAACTATCTTGGAGGATTAGCGTCTCTATTTGAATATAAAGGAAAACATATTCCAAAATATTACCATCATATAATTAAAAGTAATAAAATTACTCAAAAATATCTAAAAGAATTTGGAAAAATAGATCTTAGGAACTTGAAGTGGAAAAAAATCAAAGTTTTTATAGGGCTTGATAAGAAACTTTCTGCAATAAATAATTTATGGGGTTTGTTGAAATTTAGGGGATTGAATTTATATGAAAAATTTAGATTTGGACTTTTTGGATTGTATACATTATTTTTAATGAATCCTAAAAAAATCTCAGAGAATTTAAGTGCAGAAAAATGGCTGAATAAATATGCTGGGAAAGGAGTTACTAAAAAGATATTTTATCATCTCTATTCAAAAAATAAATTTAACATTCCTTTAAAGGATATCTCTGCAAAACAATTCGCATATAGACTTTATGAAAAAGAAATATATGATTTTTTTGCTTACCCTAAAGAAGGTTACCAAAAGATGATAATAGGATTAAAAAAAGAAATTGAAAAAGGAAAAGGCATAATAAAAATAAAATCCAAAATAAGTGAAATAAATCTAGAGAAAAAATATGTCATTGAATCTGGAAAAAAAATAAAGTATGATATCCTAATGAGTACCATTCCCTTTGAGGAATTTATTAAAATAAGCAAAGGGCTTCCAAAAGAATTTAAGGAGAAAGTATCTAAAATTAAATACTGTCCTGCAGTGAGTGTTTGTTTTGGGACAGAAGATTTTTTATTGAAGAATGCCTATTGGATTAATTTTTTTAATGAAAGAATTCATATTTTGATGCAGCATTCTGTTCTTTGTGATAATTATAGTGAAAAAATAAATTGGTGTCTGAGATATGGAGGAAGTGAAGAAGATTTAAAATTAAATGATGAAGAGATAAAGAAAGAATATTTGAAAGTAATTAAAAAATATTTTCCTAATGTAAAAATAAAATGGGCAAGGGTATTTAAAACCAAATATGGGGAACCAATATATAATAAAGATTATTATAAATATGTGCCAGAGCATAAAAGTAAAATAAAAGGAGTATATTTTGCAGGGATACAATTAACTTACCCAAAAATCAGAAACATGAATGTGGCTCTTGAATCTGGAATAAAAGTGGCTAGAAAAATATTAAAAGATTTTAAAGAATGATTTTACATTATTTTTTTTATTATTTTTAATATACCCTGACTCCATGCAACTCTATGAGTGACTCCTGTTCCAGTTAGTTTGTGTTTATTTTTTAAATACCATTTATAAGATTCTATAAGTGCTTCTGCATTACTATACTTTGGAGTCCATTGCAACTTTTTTTTGATTTTTTCAATAGAAACAAAAGAATCCTTTGAAGCAGTCCCGTAAACCCATTTATATAATGGAGAAATTTTCAAAATTTCAAATATTCTAAGAAAGAAAATCACTAAGAATGCAGGAGTTTTAAAAACTCTTGCTCCTGAGCCAGAATATTTGCATACTACTCCAACATCTTCCTCAACAGTTCCAAAAATTTCTGAACCAACATTAAAAGTATCGTTTACTTTATTCTTTGGTTTTGTTAAAGTTAAATAAATTGCATCAACTAAGTCCCTTACTTCTAAAAGCTGATATTTATTTTTCCCATTTCCAATAACAGGAATTCTTTTTCCAGATTCTATCCAATCATAAAGTATCTGAAAAACTCCTAATCTTCCAGTTCCAATAAATGTTTTAGGCCTTATTATAGAAATACACATTCCTTTTTTTCTATATTTTTCACAGATTTTTTCGGCTAAAATTTTTGTTTTTCCATAGTCTCCTACACCAACAAGAGGATCTGATTCATAAAGAGGATGTTTTTTTGGAATTCCATAAACTGCAGTAGAAGAAATAAATGTTAGTCTTTCAATATTATTTTCCAGAGCAACATCTAATACATTTTTTGTGCCCAATACATTTACTTTCCAAATTATAGAAGGTTTATACAAAGGCAACGCTGCAGCCCCATGAATAATTAAGTGAGGTTTTTCTTTTTTTATTATTTCTTTTAATTTTTCTTTATTAGTAATATCTACATTATGATAGAAAACATTTTTTGGAAATTCTTCTTTATGAAAAGGAGCTATATCTAAAATTATTATTTTTTTAAATTTAGAAGAAAGTTTATTACATATATGATACCCTAAAAAACCTGCTCCTCCAGTTATTAAGAGAGTTTTTTTCATCTAAAAACATCAAAAGAAAGGTATTTAAAGATTATCTGAATTTTTCATATATGTTTAAAATTATTGATTTTTTGGAGTTATTAAGAGTTAAACAATGGTACAAAAATATTCTTGTTTTTATTCCAATAATATTTTCTTTAAAATTATTTAATCTTAATTTATTTGTTCTAAGTTTTGGAGGATTTGTTTCTTTATGTTTAATATCCTCTTCATACTATATATTAAACGACATCTTAGATAAGGAAAAAGATATACATCATCCAGAAAAGAAAAAAAGACCAATTGCCTCAGGAAAAA
>CAYLHY010000011.1:0-4104 GCA_964383885.1 Candidatus Woesearchaeota archaeon | reverse complement strand
TAAAACCTGTTTTGCTTCGTTTGTTGAAGATTTTGTTTTAATTTCAATTGCTTTATTTAGTTTATCAGTATTATTAGCAGGATATCTTTCTATTTATTTTTTATATTCTGTTTTGTTGCTTTTTATATTATCAAATTTTTACACGTTTATTATAAGAAGTATTGCTTTTTTGGATATTATTTTAATTTCAAGTAATTTTGCTCTCAGAGCTATTTCTGGAACATTTATTATTAATTCTCCTGTGTCTTACTGGGTTATATTAATTGCTTTTTTTATGTCAATGTTTTTAGTTAGCTTAAAAAGATTCTCAGAAATTAAATTAAAAAATTATAAAAAATATCGTTCAAATTATGAGAAAAATGACAAAGACATACTTCTTATTATGGCTGTTTTAGCTCTGTCTTGTATTTTCATATTTTTTTCTATATATAGCATAGTATATCATAAAGAAATGCTCTTATTCAGTCTTCCTTTTTCGCTTTACATCTGTTTTGATTTTTTGAGAAAAATCAATTCTTTCCCTCAACTTGTTAGAAATCCAGAAATTTTTATTTTTCAGAAAAAAATTCTTTTAATGTTATTTTTATGGGGGGTTTCAATTTTTATAGGATTGTACTTATTTCCATAATTAAAAAAGGAAGAAAAGAAACAATACCTAAGAGAATACCTGCAAGAACATCTATATAATCGTGTTTTTTTAAAAAAATTCTAGAATAATAGACTAAAAAACAAAGAGAAAGCAATAGAAAAGTGATTAACAAACTTTTTATAAAATACGTTAAAAAAAACAAAAAAAGAAAGGTTGCTCTAGCTGCATGAACACTTGGAAAAGAAGAAGCATCTATTTTTTCTAAAAAATTAGAATATCTAACTTTTTTTGGTCGATTTTTAAAATAAAATATTCTTATGACAAATGTTAAAAAATAAATTAAAAATAATCCTGTAAATAAAACAAAAGAATAAAAAAATTGTTTTTTAATTAGAAAAAATAAAAAAATAATTAAGCTAAACAAAATTCCTCCTAAAAAAGTTAATTCCTCAAAGATCTTCTGAAATACTATCATAAAAATCCTAAAAAGAATTCTTTTTTAAGAATATCTATTATTTATTATTAATTTCAAACCTCCTTTAAAATTTCCAAATCCTTTAGATTTAATTTTTTTAATCTTTTATATTTAATAATGTCATGAATTAAGGAAATCTTATCAATTCTATGTTCATCTTTGATTTCTTCATAAATATCTAAAAACAAGTGAAATACAAAACCTATAGCAACAAATAACAAAAATTTCCAAAAAAAAGATAAGAGATATAACAGAAAAATTATTTCAATTCCATGCAGAAAGAGAATTTCGTTTTTGTGCTTTCTTCTTTCTTTTCTTGAAAGTTTTTTCATTATTTTTCTTTTTAATAAATGCCATTTATAGGCTCTTCTTAAACTGAAATCTCCTTCAGCAAGAACATAGTAAATGTAATGATCTATGTCAATTAAAAAACTAGAAAACCAGATTATTAATGCTGATGTAAGAGTTATTTTAGGAAAAAGCAAGAAAAGAATTCCTGAAAAAATCGCTCCTAATAGAATATGCGTTTTAGGAAGCATTTTACTCTCCTATGTTTTTAATCATATCTGCAAATGCCGGCCTTGTAATTAAAACTCCAACAGTAATTCCTATAATAGTAGTGATAGCAAATCCTTTTAAAAGTCCTGCTCCTGCCCTCATTAAAGGAAGAAGTGATGCTAAAGAAGTGAAATATGCTCCTAAGATAATTGCAAAAGCTCTTTTTAATTTTTGTTTTAAGCTTAAGAAAGTGGTTTGTCTTGCTTCATCTAAAACAATAATCTGGCTGTCAATGCCTGTACCAATAGTAGCTAAAATTCCTGCAATACTAGGTAAATCTAAATTCCATTTAATAAATGAAGCTACACCTAAAATAATTGTTATTTCTGAAATACTTGTTATTATTAAAGCTAAAGAAGACTTAATTTTTTTATATCTTATAAATACTATTATTGCAACTGCTACAATTGCTGCGATTCCTGCTAAAAGAATGGTTTTTATAAATTCTTGTCCAAGAGTAGGAGAAATAGTATCTAATTTAACTATTTCAAGCTTATACGGAAGACTTCCAGTAATAAGGATTGTTTGAAGTTTTCTCATTTCAGATTCTGCATCATTATATGCTTCTTCACGTGTTTCTCCGACACCTGAACCAGATATTTCTATCTGGGTTGTTACCTGACCTTTAAGACTTTCTCCAATAAGCAAACTGCTTAATAATTTATCATCTACATACAAGTCCAATTTTTCAGAAAGATAATTTCCTTGAGGAGTTACATTTACAGACAGGTTTTGAGTTGCTTCTGCATGTTTTTTTGCTGCATTCTCACTCAAAGTAATTCCGAATCTAAATCTGCAAGCATATCCTCCTGAAGTTTGAGAACATCTTTCAATTCCTGCGCAAGAAGCATCATTTCTGCAAACAGATGCTATGTCTTTTTCTCCACCAATAAAAACAGTTTTATTTGCTATTTTTGCTTCAAATTTTCCTTGCTGAGAAATTAAATCCTTTAAATCTTCTGGAGTTGTTCCTGCAATTTCTATTAACACGTAATTATTTCCAGATAAATCAGAAATCGGCAAAACCTTTACATCTTTTATGCCATAGGTATTTAGTCTATTGCTTATAACTGCAATTAAATCTGCTATTTCGTTTGAATTTAAGGATTTATTTTCAGCTTTAACTAAAGCCCTTGCACCTCCTGCTAAATCCAAACCAGTTTTAATATTTGTTTTAGGAATATCAGAAACAGTTATTTCTGGAGAAGAGTTTGTAAAAAGTATTGCCTCTATTTCATTAGTTTTTATTACAGTTTTGATTTTTTCTTCTGAAGGATATTTGTCTTTTAATGCATTTGTGAAATCACTAACACTAGAAATTTTAGTATTGTCTATGGAAATAATTATTTGCCCTGGCCTTAAACCTGCATTAAATGCTGTTGAATTGCTTTCAACACTAGTTATTATCACGCCTTTTTGAAATATTTTAGGAGGAATTCCAAATATTGCTATTAATGAAAATACTAAGATTATTATTAAAACCCAGATCCTAAAAGTTATTTTTTTCATTTTTTTCTTGAAAGAATATACCATTTAAGTATTGAAACATTAGTTATCCAAGTATTCAAAAGATCAAAAAACAATCCAAAAATCAATATTGTAAAAATTTGCGCTAAAACCAATGAAAAAGATTTAACAAAAAACAAAGCAAAACTAATTGCTAACAAGGATGTAAGAGTCATTGTTGTTCCTGTTTTAAACGCAGAAAAGATTCTTTGATTTAGAGAATTTTCTGTTCTTTTTAAAAGTCTAGTGGTTAGGAGAATATCTGTATCAACTGAATAACCAATTAACATCAAAAAAGCAACAATTCCTGCAGTAGATATTTTCATTCCTAAAAAATCAACTAATGCTAAAGTCATTACAATGTCTGCAAAAGCAGAAATAATTACTGCTACAGAAGGAATAAAAGTTCTAAAGATAATAAAAACAACAATTCCCATAAATACAAACGCAATCAAAACAGCTACAAGTAATTGTTTATAAAAACTCTCACTTAATGCGCTTCCTGTAAATTCAAAGTCTGCGTTTTCTCCTGGAATCAGCTTATATCCAAGATAATCTTCTAGTGCTTTTTTTGCTTTGAACGTCCTCCAATTTTTTTTCTTTGATTTTAAATTTGCTTCTTCTCCAGAAGATTTTGTGGTTATTATTAATGCCTTTTGTTCCTGGGTGAATAAATCAGAAACAACTCTTGTATCTATGTCTTCTAAAACATCAGAAAGATTTTTCTTTAAATTTTCTGCATTAATTTTATCGTAAATTGTTACAGTAGTGCCTCCTGTAAGAGAAATATCTTTATGAATAAAATCTCCATTAACTTTGTAAAAATTAACTAAATAAACCAAAGAGAATACTAGTAAAAAAGCAGGAATTAGAAGTAGTAATTTATAGTATTTATCGTGCCAATTCTTTTTATTTTCTTCCATGTTTTCTTAATTTTCATTTAATAAATGCGCGGGCCGGGATTCGAACCCGGGTC
>CAYLHY010000010.1:0-17041 GCA_964383885.1 Candidatus Woesearchaeota archaeon | reverse complement strand
GAAATTGAAACAATTATTTTATCTATATCAGCATCTGCTACATTTATTGAAAAAAGCAATTCATTTGAAGAAGAATTCCAGCAGGTGTATTTATTATTTAATTTTACTTTATCAAACATTCCAAAACAACTTCCTGCTTCTTCTAATTGTTCTGAAACAAGATTATTAACTACCTTCCAAACAACCCCTCCAATTACAATTACTAGTGCAATCATAATTACAATACCAACAATCCCTGAAATACCTCTTTTTTTCATGTTTTTTTGTTTATTTTTTGTTTATTTTTTGAATTTTATAAACAGTTCTATAGGCTTAACTTATATTCTGATTTTTCACATGTATGGGTTCTTTTTTTCCCTTCTTCATTAACACCTAATAAAACAGGAATTAAACTGATTTCTTCTGCTCCTTCAAGATTAATGCTTCCTGTATAACTTTGTCCTTCTTCTAATCCGTATTTTTTCCAATTATCTTGGATTTTTTTAGTTTTAGTTGTTCCTGTTTTAGATATTTTCACAAGCATTTGATATATTGGAACATTTCCAGTATTAGTTATTGTCAAATTGCCTGTCACAGCATCATATCCTGCTTCAATAGCTACTTTATCGCAAGACAATTCAATATTCTCTGTTCCGAATTTTGTAACTGTTTCTCTTGCAAGAGATTTCATCCAAACAAAAATTATCATTCCTATTACTACAACCATTCCAATTAAAAGTACTGTAGCAATAACTGGTGAAACTCCTCTTTTTTTCTTTTGGGTTTTAATCATTTTATTTCTAAGGTTTCAAGGTTTTTAAATTTATTTTTATATTATTCACAAATAACATTTTCTCTTACTTTGGCTTTTCCGCAATTTATTAATTTTATTTTATTTTCTATTGTCTTGTAGATTATTGGTGTTACCTCAATAAATGCAACATTATCATTTAATTTAAAAACAGCTTTAGGAGCTTCTTGCCCTGGCTCTAATACAGATGGCCATCTTACTACACCTCCTGCAGCATTTCCTCCTGAAATAATATTATTAGAAATGTCTCTTCCTGCAACAGGAGAATTAATATTTTCAGCGCTTTTAATGAAATATCCATTGATGTTGAATCTTCCATTATTCACTAAACTTAAATTCAGAAAATACTCATTTCCCTGAACATCGCATGTTAATTCCTTAATAAAAATAGAAACTCCTTCTGGACATTCAATTGTTTCCTGAGGAACATAAGATTTCATCCATTTGTAAACTATTGCTCCCATAATAACTGATATAGTTATCAGTAGAACATATCCTACCATTATGCTTATTGCTTTTTTATTCATTTTAAATTAAAGTTGCTAAGGTTTTAATTACAAAGTTTTAATTATGACACAATAACTATTTTTTCTTCTCCGATTGTTTGGGAGATAACAAAATAAAAATTTTCTCCTGGTTTTAATTTAAAATCATAAGTGTCTTTACCTATTTTAACGCTTACCTCTCCGCTTTCACTAGGCTCAATAAATTGTTTGACTATTTTTCTTCCTGGAACTTCATATTTTGATCTTGTTTCTCCCTCAACTATATCAATTGAACCAGAACTTATATCTGCATAGGTTATTAAAACAACTCTTTCGTAATTTCCAAAAATAAAAAAAATTTCTTTATTTTCTCCTGCGTATTTATCATACTGGTCTGTAAAATGCTCTATAATATCTTTTGGACCTTCTTCTGTTTCAATTGTGTTGCCTTTTAAAGTTCCATAATCAAGAACTTTTCCTGACTCAATTCCTAATTCTTCTTTAACATCATAAAGTTTTATAGAAGACTTTTTTTTCGCGTAATTTGAAACTGTTGCAAATCCAACTATGACTGCGATTATAACAATTGCAGCTAATAAGTAAAATTGCCCTCTTTTATTCATAATTAAATGAATTTTTTTGAATTTATTAAGTTATTGTTTAGTTTTAGTTTGCAGAAGCAATAAAGTTTTTCTAAAAGAACTCATAATCAAAAAAACATGAAAATTCAAACTGCATCAGGTGTAGACCGAGCAGTTTGCTCAAGGATTGCCAGAAAGCTACCTTTACTCCTCCTCAGCTCTGCGACCTGCTAAGCACTTCAATAAATGTTTAGGGCTGCTCCGGTCAAGGCCTGACCCATTTCGCATCTACGAAGTCAAAGCAGACAGAGCGTCAACGTTAGAGCAAAGACTTTCTGACGCACCTGTCACGCCCTGCTCGTAGTCTGCCATAAAGCCCGTTTGCAAGCAGCGGAGGGCTAACCCGCCGACCTAGTCTACAAAAATAGCAATTATTCACTATTTATAAATATTATTTTTAATTATTTTAATTGCTTAATTTTTTATTTTATTCTTATTCCTTTATTCTCTTTTAGGCATTAAAAGAAGTAAAATTCCAAGAATTATTATCAACACAGCAAAAATAATTGATAAATATCCTGAACCAATAAAATCTAAAAAACCTGTGTTTCTTATTGCTCCTCCGGTTATTGGAGTTATTTTTCTAGAGTAATTTGAACTTGATTCAGATTCAGATGTTGAACTAGAATCAGAACCTGAAGTTGAACTAGAAATAATTTCTATAGAACTTGAACCACTACCACTGCTTCCACCTGAATCTCCACTTCCTGAATCTCCTGAATCTCCATCTCCTGAACCAGAACCTTCTTCAGAACCTCCAGAACCATCACCTAAATTCTGAGTTGGAGCAGAAGTAATAGTTAAATTCAATTCAACAAATCCTCCTTTAACATAACTTCCTGTTTCTAATGCTTTAACTCCTCCTATATAAAAAAGAATTTCTCCTGTTTCTCCTTGAGGATCAACATCAACTTCGAATTTATTTCCACTTCCAACTTTTCCAACATTCCATTCAGGTTTACTGCTTCCGTTTATAGAAACATTAATATCATATCCTTGAAGATTCATTGAAGGATTTTCAGAATAAGTAACAGTTCCTGAAAAAACAGTAGGAATCATAGGAACAGAACTAATTAATGCAAAACTCATTATTGTGATTATTGGAATTATAATCAATGTTTTTTTCATGTTAATTGACAAGTAGTGATATTTAAAAGCATTGTTGTTATTTTTCACATATTTTACTTTATTTCACATACTTTATTTAAAACATTAAAAAATAAAATTAAATCAAAAAAGAAAAAATAAAAAATTAATTAAAATTATAAGCTTCATCTGATGGAGTGTATTTTATTTCCTCTCCTTCTAATAAATCTTTAGTACTTACCCAGTATCCTTGCCCTGGAACAAAGTTGTCAGCAGATACATTTACTGGATTTCCATTGCTATCTAAAACTGAGGAGTAAAATCCTTCAAGACTTTTTAATGCACCTTCTCCAAGAATGCTTAACAATCCGTAATGTCCTATTAAATTCCATCCACTAACAATTGTTGTTTCTGGAGGTGTTGTTGCAGCAATTAACTTGTCTCCATATCCATATAAAACATCTGCTGTTGTTAGATTTATCCAATAAGCTTTTCCTGGTTCAATTGTATCTAAATCTCCGTATCCAGTTCTTCTGCTTTTATACCATCTGTTTTTTCCCTCAGAAGGGTCATATTGATAACTCCATACAACATACTCGTATCCTCCTGGAAGTGAGTCATAAAGCTGGTCAAGTAAAACACTTTGAATGCTTGCATCTTCTGGAACAACTGGAATTGAAATTAAATTCCATCCTGGAACAAGGTTAATTTTCCAACTCCATACAGTTGTGTCAAATGTATAGTATTCATAATCTGTTCCATTGTCTACTCTAACAACCATTGTATTAACTCCATTGTAAGCATTTTCAACGTTATTCCAGGTTACAACACAATCATTTCCACTTCCAGTAATACTCATATTTACTGGTTCTTGGACTCTTTTTGCACAAGATACTCCGCCTGTAAGTCCTGTAGCAAATGAATTAGCAACTGAACCTTCATTAGGAGTAAAATTTGCATCTAAATTTTGCAATGCCATAACTTCCTGGGAAGACAAGACAATAGGATTAACAATTGTTATTTCTAATGAATCTTTACATGAGTCTGTTCCATCAGACACTGTTACACTTACATTGTAAATTCCTGCAGAAGTAAAAGTGTGATTAGCTGGATTTCCTGTAAAACCATTGCTATCATTGAAATCCCATGTATACACAAGACTATCTGCAATATCTGTTGCATTTTCAGTAAGAACTACTTGTTCTCCTACTGCAAAATCAGTAAATCCACTTATCCCATTGCACACAGGAGCTACATTAGAAATGTTTACTGTAGAACTTGCAGTGTCTGAGTTTCCAGCATAATCTGTAACTTTTAAAGATACAGATTTTAATGAAGGTCCATCTCCGCAAGTGTAATTCACACTGACTCCTACAGCATCATCATACAATCCATCTCCATCTAATTCCCATTCATATTTCTCTATACCTGTCTCTGAATCAAGAGAATTAGAACCATCAAGAGTTATGACATCTCCTTCATTGCAGATGTAAGGCTCACCTGCAGATAAACTTGCAATAGGATTAGTGTTGTCAATTGTGAAATTTCCAGAATAAGTTACATTACCTAGTTGATCTAGTCTTAAACAATAGACTCCATCACTTAGACTGCTTACATCCCAAGAATATGTTGTTTCATTTGCATCAAAAGGACCTCCTAAAGGATTCCATCCACTTCCAGATTGGCATCCATTTACTTGATATGCAAGATAAAGTCCTCCCCATGCATCTGTGTTTGTCCAATTAACAACATAACTTGTTCCTGAGATGTTATCTCCGCTTACAGGGGCAACAAAATTAACTCCAGAGATTGATGAACTAACAAAACTCATTCCAGCTATTACAATCCCTATAATAATCAACCCCAATATTCTTTTATTCATTATTCTTGAAACCTCCTTTCAACTCTATTATTTTATAAATCATAGAATTATTTGATTTGTACTTGAAACAAAATGAAACCTCTAAATTTTCAGTAATTGTATTTTTCATATTAATTGCAAAGTGATGATATTTAAAAGAATTATTGTCGTTATATTCATATTTATTTTTATTACTCTTTTTCAATAACTTACATCTTTCCAAGCAACTAATTTTCCATAATTGTCTCTTAAGAATAATGTATCCTGAGGATTTAATTTTAAATTAAAAAAAGCAGTTTCATTATTTTTTAATATTATATCATGAAAAATAAACTTTTGTCTTCCTTCTCCTTTTACTATCCATTCACTTACATTGCAATTAAATCCACAATAATTTTTAATGCTGTTTGAATTTGAAAAAACAATACAATCTTCACATAAATTATTGCTTTTTTCACATAAATTAATATTCTTATTAATGCACTCTTCCCATGCTTTTTTAAAAATCTTATAATTTTCATCTCTTCCCTCAGGGAAATAAAAATTAGCAAAACCCTCTTCTACTAGCTTTAAATTAATATTTTCTTTTTTATTTTCTTTTTCTAAGTAAACATATGCAAGTTTTCTTGAGTATTTATCGTATCTGTCATTAGTAAATCTTAATTCAACTTCTTTTCCTAAAATCAAATCCTCTAAATACTTTTTAGCTTCTTCATAAAGAAATTCATTTTTTTCAGGAGCATTAATTCCAAGAAGCCTGACTGAATTTCCATTTACAATAATTGTATCTCCATCAATAACTCTTTCTACTATTCCTTTTTCAGTATTTAGTAATTTTTCAAGAGAAGTATCTAAAAAAGCATAATTAATGATTAATAATACTGCTACAAGCAAAAATAAAACGAGAATTTTTTTCTTTTTCTCCATTTATTTTAAAAGAATTTTCTAGATTTAATAATTGTTGCGTTTTTAGAAATATTTAAAAGTCTTAGTAGAATTGTTTTTTTATGGCATGGAAAACATATTTAATCTTATATTTTGGAACTCAGGAAAAAAAGCCAACAGAGATAGCTAAATCATTAGAAGAATTAGGTTTTACAACTGAATTTGGTTCTGTTGATTTTATTTATTCTTGGGGTGAAAAACCAACCAAAGAACAAGTTCTAGAGCTTGCAGATAAAATTTCAAAAGTTTTAGAAGGAAGCGGAGCTGTTTTTAACATAGATACAAGAGATGATATTGAAAAAGAATAATTTTAGATAAATTTAGAGAATTATTTCTATTTCTTAGTTAGCATGCGAGGGACAGGATTTGAACCTGCGCAGGCACTAAGCCACTGCCTCTTAAGGGCAGCCCGTTTGACCACTCCGGCACCCTCGCATAATTTCCTAAAAGTTTTTCAGCTTATAAACCTTGCTTTTATCTTTAATATCAGAATCCAGTTTAAAATTAAAAAACTTTATAATCTCTCTTAGAGTTTATATTCTATGAAAAAACAGGTGATAAATATTCTTAAAAAAGCTTTAAAAGATACAGGAATAAACCTTAAAGAAGAGGAAATTGAATCTTTAATTGAAATTCCTCCTTCAATTGATTTGGGTGATTATGCTTTTCCTTGTTTTTCATTTGCAGAACAATTAAAAATGTCTCCTCATGAAATTGCTTTAGAAATAAGAGAAAAAATCGGAAATGTTTCTGAATTAGAATTTGATGATGTTCAAGTTAATGGGCCTTACATAAATTTCTTTCTTGATAGAAAAAATCTCGCAAGAGAGCTTGTTTGGAACGCTATTCAGAGAAAAACAGCTTTTGGTTCAAGTAAAATAGGAAAAGGAAAAAAAGTAATTATAGAGTTTTCTTCTCCAAATATTGCAAAACCTTTTGGAGTAGGACATTTAAGGTCAACTATTATTGGAAATTCACTTGCAAACATTGCAGAGTTTTTAGGATATAAAGTAAAGAGGATAAATTATCTAGGAGATTGGGGAAGCCAGTTTGGAAAGCTTATTGCTATTTTTGAAGAAAAAGGAAATGAAGATAAATTAATGAAAAATCCAATAAAATATCTTCTTGATTTGTATGTTAAGGCAAACAAATACAAAAAATATGAGAAATTAGGAAGAGAGGCTTTTAAAAGATTAGAGTCAGGAAGCAGAAAAGAATTAATGCTATGGAGGCTTTTTAGGAATTTAAGCATTCAGGAATTTGAAAAAATTTATGATATTTTTAAAATTAAATTTGATGAATATGCAGGAGAATCTTCATCTGTTAAATTAACGCAAAGAGTTATTGATGAACTTAAAGAAAAGAATCTTTTAAAGAGAAGCAAAGGAGCAAGAATTGTTGATTTAAAACAATATAATCTTGGAGTTGTATTAATCCAGAAAACAGATGGAACAACTCTTTATGCTACAAGAGATATTGCAGAAGCAATAAGGAGAAAAGAAAAATACAAATTTGATTTAATGGTTTATGAAGTAGGTCAGGAACAAGAATTATATTTTAAGCAGATATTTAAGATTCTGGAATTAATGGGATATGATTGGGCAAATAAATGCATTCATGTTTCCCACGGGCTTTACTTAGACAAAAACCAGAAAAAACTCTCTACGCGTAAAGGAAAAACTATCCTTATAGAAGATGTGTTGGAAAAAACAAAAAAACTTGCAGAAAAAGAAATTAAAAAAAGGTGGCCGAAATTAAAAAAACAAGAACTTGAAAAAAGAGCTTTGATAGTGGCAATAGCATCTATTTTTTACGGAGATTTAAAAAATAATAGGAAAAGCAATGTTATCTTTGATTTAAAGAAATTCACTTCTTTTGATGGAAATACTGGGCCTTACATATTATACAGTTATGCAAGGGCTGGTTCAATATTAAAAAAAGCAGATTCTAAAAAAATAAATTCTCAATTTAGAATTCTTGACTTAGAAGAAAAAGAATTGGAATTAGTAAAAAAATTATATGAATTTCCAGATTTAGTTGTAAAGGCTTTTGATTCTATGAATCCTTCTTTAATTGCTGGTTTTTGTTATCAAGTCTGCCAGAAATTTAATGAGTTTTATCAGAGTTGTCCAGTTATAAAATCAGAAAAAGCTTCTTTTAGATTGGCATTAGTTGAATCATTCAGGCAGATACTAAGAAATGCCTTGCATTTACTGGGAATTGATGTTGTAGAAGAAATGTAAAGAAATGTAATTTAAAAGAATTTTAATCAAATAATTTTAATCAGTAAGTTTATATATTTACTTTTTTAATTATTATTAATTAAATAAAAAAGGAGGAGATAATGGCTCAAGCTAAAAAGATGAATGAAGAGGCTTTTGCAAAACTTCATAAAGAACTTACTACTGTTGGTGAACTCATTAGAGCTAGGCAAGAAGAAAAACAAGGGCTTTTAGATGAGTTTACTGCAGAAAGTAAAAGATTTTTCTTTGGAAAAATTTCTGAAAAATCTCTTGTTGCTTCTGTGAAAAAAACAAACAAAGAGCTTAAGAGATTAGATTCAGGAATTAAAAAGGCTATGTCAAAAGCAAAACAGCTTTGCGAAAAGATTAAGAGTTTAGTAGCAAAGCAAACTCCTATAGCTTATAAAGCTACACTTTCTGGAATTAGTGGAGGAAAATCTAAAAAATCTTCAAAAAAAGCCAAGAAAAAAATTAAGAAAGCTGTGAAGAAAAAAGCAAAAGCTAAGAAAAAGAAATAAAAATTTTTTTATTTTTTATTTATTTAATTTGAATTTTTTTAGTTCAAAAATTTTTTAAAGAGCGATTCTTTAAGATAACTATAATAATTATTAAAAGGAGGTGAGTTTATGGCAAAAAAAACAAACGGTGTTTCAAAACTTGTTGCATTTGTTGCCTGGCTAGTCGGAGTTATTGTATCTTTGGCAGTAGGATTCGGACTTATTAACGGAGTTTTATCTGTTCCTTATATAGGTGTAGTTAATGCTATTGCTGGGTGGATTGTTGTTATTGCAACAATTATTGGAGCAATCATGGCTATAGCAGGTAAATTCAAATAATTTTTTTTCTGTTTCTTTTTTTTATTTTTTTTAATAAATTCAATAAACAATTAAAATTTTAAATGGTTTTAATGTTAGAGTTAAATGTTAAAATCCAACAATGAAATAAAAGAAATTTATTTTGAAACATACGGATGCACAGCTAATCAAAATTCCAGTGAAATAATGAAGGGTTTAGTTGCCCAAGCAGGAATAAATATAACTAATAATCCTGAAATTGCTGATATTATAGTTATAAATTCCTGCATTGTTAAAACTCCTACTCAAGAAAAAATAAGAAGAAGAATTTCTGATTTACTTAAAAAAAACAAGAAAATTATTCTTGCTGGATGCATGCCAAGGCTTAATAAAAACAAACTTAAAGATCCAAACCTGTATTTATTGGATACTTCTCAAATAAGAAACATACTTAATTTAATAAGAGACATAAGTTCTAATAAAGTAAAATGTGATAAATACTTAAAACAAAGACAAGAAATAAAACTTAATCTTCCAAAAATTTCCAATGAGAAAATAATAAGAATTACTCAAATATCTGAAGGATGTTTTGGAAAATGCACTTATTGTATTGTAAGGCTTGCAAAAGGAAAACTCTTTTCATACCCTAAAGAGAAAATCATTGAATCAATTAAAAAAGACATTGCTTCAGGGGGCAAAGAAATATGGATAACAAGCCAGGATAATGCTGCATATGGAAATGACTTTAAAAAGTATCTTCTTCCTGAACTTCTTAGAGAAATTCTTAATATTAAAGGAAACTTTTTTGTTAGATTAGGAATGATGAACCCTAATAATGTGAAGAAAATTCTTTCAGAGCTTATTGATATTTACAAACACCCTAAAATGTTTAAATTTCTGCATATTCCAATTCAATCAGGAAGCAATAAAATACTAAAAGCAATGAACAGGCAGTATAAGATTCAAGATGTTTTAAAAATAATTGATAAATTTAAAAAAGAAATTCCTGATTTAACTATTTCTACAGACATAATTGTTGGTTATCCTGGAGAAACAGAAAGAGATTTTCAAGAAACTTTAAATGTTATAAAAAAAATAAAACCTGAAATGCTGAACAGAAGTAATTTTTATTTCCGACCCGGAACACCTGCTGAAAAATTCAAAAATTCCAAATTTCAGATTCCTTCAGAGATTGTTAAAAAAAGAGCAATTAAACTCATGAAACTGCATTTAAAAATATGCAATGAAAAACAAAAAAAATATCTTGGAAAAAAATTTAAAATTTTAGTTGATAAAAAAGGATTTAAGGATACTTGGCTGGGACGTTCAGAAAATTACAAATTGTTTGCTGTTCATTGCAAAAAAAATATTTTAGGGAAAAGATTAAACGTAATTGTCAAAAAAGCAACTCCTCATTATCTGATATCTGAAATTACTGATTAATATTACTACTAACTGAATACTAACTGAATTAGAATAAAAAAACTTATACAAAAATACCATAAGTTAATAATCCTATAACTATTAATCCTATAATCCTTGGAATTACTCCGTAAAAAATAAAATTTCTTCTTTTCATATGAATCATTCCTATTATTAAAGGAATATAAGGAAGAGGAGAAATAGCTGCTAAAGAAACTATATATTTTCCTTTTTTGTTTATGCTTTCTTCAAATTTCTTTGTTTTTTTCTTTCCAACAAAATCAACAATTAAATTGGATTTTTTTAATCTGCTTCCTATTTCAAATCCTGTCATAGAACCAATAATTGAACCTATAACCATAACTGTTATCACTAAAATCATATTTATATCAAAAAAATTTCCTATAACTGCGAGTATATGAGGGGAGATGTATTGAGGGATTAAATCCAATAAAATTGATAAAATAAAAATAGGAATTATTCCGTATTGTTTTACACTCTCTGAAATTTTATCTTCTAAAAGACTATAATTAGCAAAGCTGTACAAGAACAAGATTATTACAAGTATTAAAACTAATACTGCAGTTATTTTATATGGATTATGTTCTCTTGTTTCTCCTGACATTACTAAAATTACTCAAAGAGTATTTAAATTACTTTGCATGTCTTTTATTATGGAAAATAAAATTTCTAAGAAATTTAATAAGAAATTCAAAATAAGAAATCTTGAATTAAAGAATTGTTTTTTTCTAGCTCCAATGGAAGGCATAAATGACATAGCATTTAGATTGTTATGCAAAAAAGCAGGAGCTGGACTTACTTACACTCCTTTGACTCATCCTTTAACAAAACAAAAAATTCATTTAGAAGATAAACCAGGATTGCAGTTATTTGCATCAAAAAATTCTGAAATACCTGCAGTAATCTCCTTTATGAAAAAACATCAAAAAAAAGTTTCTTTATTTGATTTTAACTTAGGATGTCCTGCTAAAACAGCAAAAAAACATACTTTTGGATATTTTCTTCAAGACTTGAAATTAATTGAAAAAATCCTAAAAACAATGAGAAATTCAACAAAAAAACCAGTAACATGCAAGATTAGAAAATCTCCTATAGCTTTTGACATTCTTAAAATAGCTAATAAATACTGCGATGCAATAACAATCCATCCTAGAACACAAACACAAGGATATTCAGGAAAACCAGATTTAAAATTTGCAGAAAAAATAAAAAAACAATCTAAAATCCCTGTTATTTATTCTGGAGATGTTGATGAAAAAAATGCTTTTTTCTTGTTGAAAAAATTTGATGCTGTGATGATTGGAAGAAAAGCAATAGGCAATCCAAATATTTTTTCTGCTTTAACTCAAAATGAAAATAAAAAAACTAAAAAAATTAACTTAACTTTTCAAGATTATCTTAAAATTGCAGAAAAATTTAATTTGAGTTTCAAGCAGATAAAACTTCAAGCAATGAATTTTACTAAAGGCATGAAAAACGCGAGAAAAATGAGACTTAAACTATATAAAGCTAAATCTCTTAATGATATAAAAGAGGTTTATGGTTATAAAAAGTGAAAAGAAAATTTAAATCTAAATCTAATAAATTTGAAAATAAAGACAATAGAAACAACAGAAACATTTGGCTTCTTGGATGGAGCAGTTTTTTTAATGATGTTGGAAGTGAGATGATTACTCCTATTCTGCCTTTTTTAGTTATCAGTCTTGGAGGAGGCGGACTAGCAATAGGAGCTTTGTCTGGAATTAGAGAAGGATTATCATCTATTGTTAAATTATTTGGAGGATGGTATTCTGATAAAATAGGAAAAAGAATACCTTTTGTTTTTTTAGGTTATTTAGTTTCAGTTGTTTCCAGGTTTTTATTGATTTTAGCAAATTCCTGGCAATGGGTTTTAGGATTTGTTTCTATAGAAAGACTTGGAAAAGCAAGAGATGCTCCAAGAGATGCTTTGATTTCCCAGTCAACAAAAGAAAAAGGAAAAGGTTTTGGAATACAGCAAATGCTTGATACAGGAGGAGCAATAATTGGTTCATTAATTGTGCTTTTTTTGCTTTGGAGATTAACTTTAAATTTTAAATTAATTATACTTGTTGCAGGAGCAGTTTCTGTGTTTTCATTACTGCCTTTATTTTTTGTAAAAGAACCAAAAATCAAACCTCAGAAAAAGAGTCTTTTCAAAGGCATTAAATTACTTGATAAAAAATTAAAATACTTTATATTTGTAATGGCTGTTTTTACGCTAGTTAATTTTGGGTTGTATATGTTTTTGATTTTAAGAGCAAAAGAAATTACTCAAAGCATGATAATTGCAATTGCATTAGGAGTTTTGTTTAATTTTATCTGGGCAGGATTTTCTATTCCTTTTGGTTCTTTATCAGATAAAATAGGAAGAAAAAAAATTCTAATGGCGGGATATATTTTGTTTTTATTTGTATGTATTGGATTTATTTTTTCTAAAAGCGTATTGTCATTAGCAGTTTTATTTATTGCTTATGGATTGATTTGGGCAATTATGAATACAGCTCCAAGAGCATTGATATCAGATCTCTCAAAGACAATGAGAGGAACAGCTTATGGTTTTTTTCAATTTGTAATGGGTGTAGTAAGCATAATAGGAGGATTAATTGCAGGATTTTTATGGGACATTTCTCCAGAAATAATGTTTGCATACATGGCTAGTGTTGCAGTTTTAAGTATAATTTTATTTTACTTTGTTAAAGAATAAAGTAATTTAGTTTTATCTTTTTGATTTTACTTTTTATTGCTTTTATCTTACTGGTTTCATTTCTTTCCAAGCTAATTCAAATAACTGCTCAAGGGCTTGAGCAAAGAACTCTGTGTTAATCCACACTCCAATATCATAATTAGGGTGGAATTTTTCATCATCTAAAAGCATAAACATTAATTGTTTAGAATCAATAATAACAAATCTAGCTCTCATTTTTTGTAAGTTTCTTATTTCTGCTACTTTTTTAAAGTCTTTTGCAACTTTAATATTATTTTTATCAATAGGAGCAGCTATTCTTATTTTAACTCCTCTTTTTTTGATATTAGACAAGCTGGGCATTAGTGCTTCTAATTTTCTGTTTAATCCTTCTGCTGTTGTAACAATTGTTACAGTTTCTTCAGCATCTCTTATCATCATATCCAAATGATTATAAAGGTTTTGTCTTCCTTTAAGGCTTCCTGATAAATCAGTTGGCTCTACAAATTTAACTCCTTGAGTGAATAAAGTGGAAAGCTCCTCAAGAACTTCATCACCTTTTAATTTTTCAAGTCTTTTTGATTTTTCTTGAGCTTCTCTTACTAGATTCTTTTTTACTCTTTCAACAACTTCTTCTGGTTTAAGTGCAATGAATTTAATTGGTTTTCCCAGCTTCATTACAATAAATCCTTTCTTTTCTAGACTCTCTAGAATATCATAAGTTCTGGATCTTGGAACATCAGAAATATTGCTTAATTCTCCTGCAGTTGAGATTCCTCGTGATAATAATGCTGTCCATACCTTTACTTCATAAAGGTTTAAGTCAAATATTTTTCTTAATCTGCTTAAAAATTCCTCCTTAACTATCATGTTATCTTATATTCATACCTCTTTTTAAATATTATTATATTTGAGGAGTGAACTTATTGGATTACCTTATGGTGGTTATTTTTTAATAGCTATCTCTCCTCTTTTATCTTTAATTTTAAAGAGTATTTTATTTTTAAATCTTTCTTTAGCCTTAGTTAGAATTTCAAGGTTTGAATTTGTTTTTTCAGCAATTAAATCTTTATTCTTTTCTAAAATCTCTTTAAATTTCTCGTCGGTGATTATAAAAGTGTCAACTACTTGTCCTTGCTTTAATCCAAGTTTTTTTCTAAAGGCTTGAATGTTCCTTATTATATTTCTAGCATATCCTTCTGCTTCAAGTTCTGGAGTTAGAGTGGTATCAAGGCTTACACTAATCTCTTGATTTTTAGGGCTGCTGAGTAAAATTTCTAAATCTTTGACATTAAGCTGATTTTTAATAATTTCATGCATTTCTTCAGAAATTGGCTTGTAATAGCTTACACTAGCAAAAGCAAGAGGCCATTTTAATCCTATTTTTTCTTTATCTCTCTCTGCAAGTCCTTTTTCAATGATTTCTAAAACCACTTTCATTTCCTCTTCTAATTCAGGATTTATTTTTTTATCATCAGGTTTTGGAAATTTAGTTAAGTGTATGGATTCTTCTTTGACAATTTTTTGTTTTCTTAATTCCTGCCAGATGCTCTCTGTTGCAAAAGGAATTATAGGAGAGAATAATTTTAATGTTCCTAAGTAAATCTCTTCTAGAATTTTTTTAACTTCTTTTTGTCTGTCTCTAATCATTTGAATGTATGTTTTAGATAAATCATTAATTAAGAAATTTTCAAGATACTGAACAACTGCTGGAAATTTAAAAGAATTATAATTATTTGTAACATTTTTAATAAAGGAATTATATTTTGAAAGAATCCATTTGTCTTCGATTTTCAGTTTCAAAGCCTTTAAAGTTTTTGTTTCATCTTGATAAATAAAATTCTTTAAATTAAATAAAACTCTAAAAACTTTTTGAATTTCTTTGAATTCTTTTTCATCATAAGAAAAATCCTCTCCTTTGGAGATTTTAGCGAAATAATACCTTAAATAATCTCTTGAATATTTTTCAATAACTTCTTTAGGGGATACTGCATTTCCTAAAGATTTAGACATTTTTCTTTTTCCTAAATCCAAAACCATGCCATGAACAACAATATTCTTAAAGGGTTTTTTCTCCCACCTAATCTCTGATAATATCAACTGAGAATTCCACCATCCTCTGAATTGGTCTTTTCCTTCAATGTTTAAATCTGCTGGCCAGAATTTTTTGATTTTATCTTCACTCTCTAAAGCTGCCCAGCTGGAAACTCCTGAATCAAACCACACATCTAAAACACTGGAAACTCTTTTCATAGTTCCATTGCATTTTTTGCATGGAAAAGTTATTTCATCTATATCTGGTTTATGAATTTCTTTAACTTTCTGCCCTGAAAGTTTTTCAAGTTCTTTTACACTTCCAACTACAATCTTTTCATTGCATTTTTTTTCAGAACAAACCCAAATCGGCAATGGTGTCCCCCAGTATCTTTCTCTTGAAATCGGCCAATCACTGATTCCTTCAAGCCAAGCTTTCATCCTTAATTTCATATAATTTGGAATCCAATTTGTTTTTTCATTTTCTTTAAGTAATTTTGAATGTATCTTAGAAATTTTTAAAAACCACTGCGGAAGAGCTATCATAAGCAAAGGTTCTTTACATCTCCAGCATAATGGATAATCATGAGTGTATTTTTTTTCATAAACTAAATTATTGTCTTTTTTCAAATCTTCAATTATTTCCTTGTCAACAACTCTTGCTTTTTTTCCTTGATATTTTCCAGCTTCTTTTGTCAATATGCCGTTTAATTCTACTGGGCTTATTATGCTTAATCCTTCTGATTTTCCAACTTCATAATCTTCTTTTCCATGCCCTGGAGCAGTATGCACTAAACCAGTTCCTTCTTCTAAATTAACATATCTAGAAGATAAAACAACTTTTCTTGGTTTATCTAATTTCACATTCAAGTATTTCTCTAAAGGATTTTCATATTCCCAGTTTTTCATTTCCCTTCCCTTATAAACTTTTTTTAATGTATAACCTCTTTCAAACTCAGCCATTAATTTTGGAACAAGTTCTTTAGCTATAATCCATCTTTCTCCATTAGAAACTTCTATTTCCTGATATTCAAAATTAGGATTAATCATTACTCCAGTATTTCCTGGAAGAGTCCATGGGGTTGTAGTCCAAATAATTAAATAAGTATTTTTTTTGTTCTTTAAAGGGAATTTCACGAATATAGAATTATCTTCTTGTTTTGAGTATTCAATCTCATTAAAAGCAACTGCAGTTTCGCATCTGGGGCAGACATGAACAGGGTATTTGTCTAAGTAAAGCAATCCTTTTTTATCTGCAATTTTAAAAGTCTCCCAGATTTTTTCAATATAAACATTAGTTAGAGTAAGATACGGATTACTAAAATCAAACCACGCTCCAAGATTTTCAAATTCTTTATTCATTACATCAATAAATTGAGTGGCGAATTTTTTGCATTTCTCAATAAATTCCTTGACTCCGAATTTTTCAATATCTTTTTTGCTTTTGCTTCCTATTTCTTTTTCAATTTGAAATTCAATTGGAACTCCGTGAGTGTCATAACCTGCCCTATCAAATACATTTTTTCCTTGTAAACGCTGGGATCTCATAGCAATATCTTTTAGAATTTTGTTTAGAGCAGTTCCCATATGAATATGCCCGGTTGCATAAGGAGGACCATCCATTAAATAAAAATTAGGGCCTTTTGCATTCTTTTTTCTGGATTTTTCAAGAATTTTATTTTTCTTCCAAAATTTTAACACATCTTCTTCTTTCATCTTATTTTATTTATTATTTTTAGCTTTTAAATTTATTTAATTATTTAAATTCATAAAAACACTCTCTGCTTTCTTTTAAGTATTCTAGTAAAAGAGAGAATCTTGATTCTATAACTCTTTTTTCAGATTCTTTTAAATTATCAAAATAATTAAGAACTCTCTGGCTTCTTTCATAGATACTCTCATTGGATTTTCTCATAGAAACATCAAAAAAATTCTCAATTATTCTTTTGATTTCTTTTTTTCTTATCTCTTCATTGCCAGATTTTTTGACAGTTAAATCTATAGTCATTTTAATT
>CAYLHY010000009.1:0-17239 GCA_964383885.1 Candidatus Woesearchaeota archaeon | reverse complement strand
CTTTAGCTAAAAGAGTCTTACCTGTTCCAGGAGGTCCATGCAGTAAAACACCTTTAGGAGCTTCTACACCTAATTTTTGAAAAATCTCTGGATGTTTAATAGGAATTTCAACCATTTCTCTAATTTTTTTAATTTCTTCTGTTAATCCTCCAATATCCTCATAAGTTATTTCAGGGATTTTTTCTTCTGATACTTCAACAGCCTTAGGATTCAGCACAACATTAGTATTTTCTGTTACAATTACTGGTTGATTAGGATTTGTTGATACTACCAAAAATCTGATTTGAGCAACTCTCCCACCCAGAGTTCCTAACATATTATTTAATTCTTCTCCAAATAAATCACCAAATTCACTAAAACCCATTTCTGAGAATAAATCTCTTCTTTTTTGAACCCCTCCAAGAACAACTATATCCCCTTTCACAAGAGCCCTTCCTAAAAGCCCTCTCTGAAGACTATGAGAATCTGCCTGAACCATTATCCCTTTATGAGCAGGAGCTATGACAATTCTCTTAGCTTCTTTTACATTTGCTTTTGAAATTAAAACAACATCTCCTATACTTGTTTTAGCATTTCTTCTTAATATTCCATCAATTCTAATAATGCCTTCTCCAACATCTGCAGGATAAGCTCTTTCAGCAATTGCAACTGTTTCCCTGTTTCCCTTAATAGTTATTATATCTCCTCTTCTAATTCCTAATTCTCTCATTACTTCGGTATCTAATCTAGCAATTCCTTTATAAGCATCATCTGAATGCGCTTCAGCGACATGCAACTTTATTCCTTTGTTCTTTTTTTCCATTTTAATCCTCCTCAAAAGCTTTTTTAAATTTTAAACTTAATTTACCAAAATCCTCAAAACATAATTTAACCATTTCATTCATAATTTGTTTTTGTTTATTCATAAAGGTTACTATTTCTTTAGGAATTGAAACAGCATAACTATTTCCTACAAGCCTCATTTTAACTTCAAATTCCTTGTTCTTTAAATCAAGATATTTTTTATAATTTTGTTCATCTAAAGGGTGAATTATTTTAGAATTGCATTTAGGACAAACAATTGCCCTGAGTATAAACCCATCTTTTGATATCTGGGTTTTTTTCATTTGCCTGTTGCATTTACTGCATAATATTTTATTATCAAAAATATCTTTCATTTTGCTTTCTTATTGTTTTTATTATCTTTTAATAAAAGCCACATTCAAAAAGAATGTGGCTGAGGTGAAAGAGGTTGAACTTGTGTATACATAGAGGTATACATTTAAAGTATATTATTCTATGTATTTATAAATCTTTCTGTTTTTTAAAACTAATAATTTAAGAATTATTTGAACAACACAAAATTTATAAAGATTTGACTCTTTTTTTTACAATAAAAATGATAAATCCCGCACTAATTGGCCCTATGCATGCGATGCAAATGGCTAATAACTTGTATCTTTCAGGACAAGAGTTAACATTATCTGATGCGATGTCTAAAGTGACTAGATCTGTTATGCCTTTTAAGCCAATAGAGTATCCAATCCCCGAACCACCTGAACCTGAACCTCCAAAAGTACAATATATAGATTATACTCCAGATTATTCTTTCTTAAATAGCTTTGAAAGGAAAAAGGAAAGAGATTCTTGTGATATCATGCTGGATTTCTTAAAAAACCAAAAAAAAGAAGCTTACTTTAATTATTGACTTTCCTAAAGATACTTCTCATTTTTTTGTTTTTTTCAAATAATTTAAAAAACCTTTTGAATTCTTTTTATCATGGAAAATTATAAAAAAAATTTTAGAAAAATTAAAGGATTTATTAAAAAATACTCTAAAAAATTCTGGTTCTTATTATGGAAAGATGATTCTATAAAGGGATGGGTTTTTTCAATTATTTTTCTGGTTGTATTTATTAAATTAATATTTCTTCCAGGATTAAGTCTTTTAACTGGAACAAAACTTCCTTTAGCAATAGTAGAAAGCTGTTCAATGTATCATCAAGGGAATTTATTCTCAGACTATGATTCCTGGTGGCAGAGACATGAGAATAAATACAATAATTTTAATATAACTAAAACCCAATTTGAGGACTTCTCATTTAAAAAAGGATTTAACAAAGGAGATATAATATTTATTGTTAAAGCTGTTCCAGAAAATCTAAAAATAGGTGATGTGATAATATTTCAAACTAACAGAAAAAACCCAATAATTCATAGAATAATAAACATCCAGAAAAAAAACAATGAATTAATTTTTTCAACTATAGGAGACAACAACAACGGACAGTTGCAAGCAGAAAAAGAAATTCATGAAAATCAAATAATAGGCAAAGCTGTTTTTAGGTTAATTCCTTATATTGGCTGGGGGAAACTAATTTTCTTTGAATTTACTAGAAAACCTCAAGAAAGAGGATTTTGCCATGAAAATTGACAAAATTAAAAAATTAATTTCACCAGAACATTTAAAAACAACAAATTAGAATATTAAAAGATATTAAATATAAAATTTAAAGACTAAAAGGTTAAAAATGGAGTTTTGCCCTAAATGCGGAGCAGTTCTTATTGAAAAGAACAAACATCTAAAATGCCCTCGATGTGGTTATTCTTCCAAAAACAAAGGACAAAAAATAAAAGCTTCTGAAAAAATTGAAGGAAAAAAAGAAGTTGCTGTTTTCACTGGAAAAGATATTCACACTTGTCCGATAATCAATGAAAAATGTCGTAAATGCGGGAATGATAAAGCTTATTTTTGGACTGTTCAAACCCGTGCAAGTGATGAAGCTGAGACTAAATTTTTCAAATGCACTAAATGCGGATATACCAGAAGAGATTATAGATAAAATAAATTAACTGATAAAATAAAATGGCTTTAAAAAAAATAATTTTATCTTTAATTACTTTTTTAATACTTTCAACATTATTTTTTCCTCAGAACAAAATTTCTTTTATTTGGATTCCTCTATTATTGGCTGGAATTTTATGGATAGTTTACTTAAAAATAAAATAAAATAAAAAAGAAAAATAAAAAATTATTGTTTCATTTTCTGCATTTGTTGGCTAACTTCACTAGCTTTTTCACTAGCTTTTGTCTCTAGCTCTGTCTCAACTTCTGCTTCAGATTCTTCTGTTTCTTCAGAATCTTCAGAGGGATTTATTTTTAATTTCTCTTCAGTTCTTTTTTCAATTCTTTGCTTAATTCTCTGCTTGATTTTTTGCTTAACTCTTTGTTCAACTCTTTCCTTGATTTTTGCATCAAGTTTTTCAAGATCCTCATCAGACAATTCTCCTAAAACTTTAAGTTTTGTTTTTACATTTTCTCTTTTCTGAAGCATCTTAGCTTCCATTTCCTGAGACTTGTTAATGATTTTTCCAAAAACTACCCTTAAATGAGCAAGTTGTTCTTCACTCATGTTTGAAGCAGCCATTCTTTCCAATATTGCATTCTTAATTCTAGCTACCTTTTGGCTGTGAGATTCAATTCTTTTTTGAATTTCTGTAACATCTTCTAAAGCTGTCTCAGCTGATTCTTGAGTTCCATCTGATTCAATTTCTTCAACTATTTTTTCAGCTTCAGCAATTTCTTCATCATGTGCTTTTTGAGCTTCTTCAGCTGCTTCAAATTTCTTCTCTTCAATCATCTTTTTTGCTTCTGCAAGTCTCTCTTCAGCATACTTCAATCTAAGCTTTGCTTTTTCAGCTTTTTGAAAGGTCAAGGCAAGCCTAATTCTCTCCATGGCTCTTTCTAAGCCATAAAAAGGTGAATCAGGAGTAACACCAGCATCTTCTAAAACAACTTCTTCTATTGAATCTGTTATATTACTAGCTTCAAGAGTCGCATTTTGAACTGTATCTTGAACCGCAGTTTCTTCTGCAATTTCTTCTGCCATAACAGCAGGTGTTGCAGCTAACAAGCTTATAGCCAACAATGCAATTGATAAAACTGCTATTGTTTTCATTTTTATCCTTGTTTAAGTCTCCTATAATTTAATTACATGATAAAATAATCAAAAACATATATAATTAATACGTGAAACAACTTGAAACTATTTTTTTCAGATTTTTGAATTTATTTTTATTATTTTCTTTTTATTAGTCTTATTCTATTTTCATTGCCATAAGGAATTTTTTCAATAAGTCCTCTTTGCTGAAGATTTCTTAATTTTCTGCTTAACCTTACTTTGTTTATTCCTAAATCTCTAACAATCTCTTTTGTCCAAGACTCTCTTCTTTTCCTCTTTAATAAATATTTTATGATTTCTTTCTCATCTCCAAATAAATTTTTAGTAAGAGATTTTTCAATTAAGAATTTTTTTCTCTTCTTTGAAATTATTTTTTTTCTTTTTATTTTAGAGATTCTCTTTTTTAATAAAATAAATTGATAAACAACAACTAAAAACAATCCCAGACTCAATAAAATTACCCAAAAAGAAAAGGATTTCTTAAGATTATAAGCAAAAACAACTTCTTCTGAAGAGAGATTATTCCAATTTAAAACAATTCTTCTACCATCTGAAGTTATAGAATCAGGATCAGGAAATAAAACACCTTCTTCCTCTAAAAAACCTCCTTCAGGTAAATAAACTCTTAAACATACTGGAAATGTGAAAGGATTTTTAAGAATAAAAAAATAATTTCTTGAAGATTTGTCAATGACACTGTTAGTAATATAACTTATGTTTAAAACTAACTTCTTGGAAAGATTACTATTGTATATTTTTATTAATTTATGATCTTTTGTTTCAGTTACATTATATTGTATATTGATATTTGAACTTACTTCTATTGTTCTTGCATCATAAGGAATTAAAAATTCTAAAGAATCATTAATATCTTCTAAACCAGCAATAAAATTTATTTCCACTAATGCTTTTTTATTAAAAATCTGATAATTAACACATACGAAATTTTTTTCTGTATTCTCAAAATTTTCGAGATTTAATCCTGTAATTAAATTTAAATCGAGTAGTATTATTATAAAAAAAAATAATTCTATTAACTTCTTTTGTTTCATCTTATTTTTTTGTCTCATTTTTCTACTAGATCAAATGGCCCTGAAGGGATTCGAACCCTCGACACCCAGATTAAGAGTCTGGTGCTCTAACCAGGCTGAGCTACAGGGCCGCAGGATGGTTTTAGCCAGAATCTATGATTCTGAGCCTAACCAGGCTGAGCTACAGGGCCGCAGGATGGTTTTAGCTAATTATAGGTTCTGAGCCCTAAAAAACCAAACACCTTTTATTTAAAAAGATTTAGAAAATTTCTATTATGCAAAAATTATAAATTCAATACTTTTTTAAAGAGATTTTTACTATAATAAATATAAGTATAAAAAGGAGGTTAAATTAAATTGGCAAAGAAAAACAACAAAGTTCTAGTAGGCAAATATGCTTACTTAATTGGACTACTCTTAGCTGTTGTTGCTGGTTTAGTCGCTGTTGTAGCAGAATATGCCTACACTCCTCTTGTGTTAGTAGTGTTAGGTCTAGTTGTTGGATACCTAAATGTAACAGAAAAAAATACAGTACTATTGCTACTAAGTCTTTTAGCTTTAGCAATGGTTGGAAATGCAACGCTTAATGTTATTCCAGCAATAAGCAGTTATCTTGTAGCTATATTAAGCAACATAGTGTTGTTTGCAGGAGCAGCTGCATTTGTGGTTGCTATAAAAGCAGTTTTAGCTACAACAAAAGCATAAATTCTTTTTCTTTTATTTTTATTTTTAAATTTAATTACTGGCTTTACTAGCCTCTTCTCTTAAAAAACTCTATTTGTCTAAATCTCTTCAAGCATTTAGAATAAGTAGTAGGTTTAACAAGAACTTTTGTTTTAGCTTCATTTAATAATCTAAATTCATACTTGCTAACTGGTTCTTTAAGCTTATCCTTTCCTGGATACTTTTTCCATCTATCACTGCTTCCCTTAAGCCTGTATTGCATCACCATTTTTTACTTCTTTGGAATCTTAATTGTTAAGATACCCTTGCTAAAAGATACTTTTGCTTTTTTTGGGCTAACTTTAGGAAGAGTTGTCTGGTACACAAAACTCTGGCTTGAAGATTCAGAATGAAAAAAATCTTTTCTCTGAATTTTTTTAGATGAACTTCTTTTAGCAGCAACACTAAGAGAATCACTCTTTACATTAACTTTAATGTCTTGTTTTTTAAAACCAGGCAAAGGAATTTTCAATTCAACCTCTTTTGAATTGTTTTTCATACTAAAAGATATAAAAAAGAATATTTAAACCTTACTCTAATTGAATCTGTAAATTTATTCTTTAAACAAAAAACAGCCAGCTAAATTATAATTTTTTCAGATAATTAGCCTCCTTTCTCTCTTTAAGAATACCTAATTTTTTATAAAACTTCAGATAATGATATATAAAACTTTCGTTTGATTAAAAAAATTAAATAAGCTGTGATGTATGAGCGTTTTATAAAATAATTTTGAATTAACTTTGTGTGCAAAGCCCTAATTGAACCATTATAAAACATCTAATAAACCAAAAAATAGTCTCAGCTCTATCTTTTGAATTTTCTTGCTGTTTTTCAGAAACACATTCAAAGGGGCAGTATTTCTTTATTTGATAAGCTTCTGAATATTTTCAATTGCATCTGCAACTTCTCTTCCTTTTTTAGTCAACTTTATTAGTTTTATTCGCCCCTTTTTTTCAAAGTCGACTAATTTCAATTCTTCAAGTGTCTGCAGAATCTTAACAGCGTGGCTGTAAGTGCAGTCAACTTCTTTAGCTAAAATACTGCCATACCTCATCCTGTGATTCTTTTTTAAACTCACCAACATCAATGCTGGCTTTCTTCTAAAAAAGATATCAAAATTGTCTTTCATTTTCATTTTGTATGGCAATTTAATGTATATATTCAGAAGGGGCTTTACTTATAAATGTTTTGGAATATATATTTCCCCTTATATTTCTTTAAATAATAAAAAAACGAAAAAAATATAATCTTATTTTAATTAAAGAATTAAACCAAAAAATAAGCAATAAAATGACAAAGATACTCGCAGCAGGGGATATTCATGGAGATACTGGTTTAGTAAAAAAATTAGCTGAAAAAGCTAAAAAAGAAAATGTGGATTTAATAATTCTTGCAGGAGATATTTCTTTATGGAATACTGAAACCAAAAATCTTATAGGCCCTTTTGCAAAGTTAAAAAAACCTGTTCTTCTCTTGCATGGAAATCATGAAACTCTGGCAACAATAGATTTCCTAACAGAAATTTATTCTCCTGAAGCAAAAAATCTTCACGGTTATGCGTTAATAACAAAAGACAATATCGGAATTTTTGGAGCTGGAGGGGCTGACTTTGGATTAAGCCCAATGAGTGAAGAAGAATTTTTTAAAACACTTGAAAAAGCATACAAAGGACTTAAAGGGAAAAAAGTTAAAAAAAAGATAATGGTAACACATATGCACCCTTTTAAAAGCAAGGCTGAATTTAGTGGATTTGAAGGAAGTAAAGGAATTAGAAAAGCTGTAGAAAAATTCAAACCAGATATTTTGCTTTCAGGACATATTCATGAAGCAGAAGGTGTAGAAGATAAAATAGGAAAAACCAGGGTAATCCAAATAGGCAAAAAAGGAAAAATAATTGAAATTTAATTCATGATTATAATTTATTCATATTAAGATTTTATTCTTTTCTTTTTCCAAGAAATCTTAACAAAAATAAAAATAAATTAACAAAATCCAAATAAAGTTTTAATGCGCCTATAATAACAAACTTGGAAAGTAATTTTTTATTTCTTTTTCCTAAAATATAAAATTTCTTCATTGCTTGAGTATCATAAACAATTAATCCAGTAAAGATAATCACTCCGATAAAAGATATTATCATATCAACATATGAATTTCTTAAAAAAAGATTAATTATCATAGAGATTATTAAGGTAATTAATGCAATGAACAAAATAACTCCTAATCTAGATAAGTCTCTTTTTGTAAAAAAGCCATAAATACTTAATAAAGCAAACATACTTGCTACAATTACTAAAGTGAAAAAAACAGATGCAGAAGTATATGCAAATAAAATCACACTTAATGTAAGTCCAGTCAATAAACTATATATAATAAATAAGACTCTAGCTGTATTTTCAGATATTCTTTTAATAAATCCGCTGATAGTTACAACCAATCCTAACTCAGCTAAAATTAAAATAAAAAACAAAGGCGTGCCAAAAATTAATCTAAAAAAAGTTGGAGAAAAAAACACAGTTAAAGAAGCAATTGCAGACAACATTAATCCTAAAAACATCCAAAAGTAAATTCTCTGAAAAAAATAATTCATATTTTTTGAGTAATTAGCATTCATACTATTAAAAATTATTTCTTGATTTTAAAATCTTTTGAATTTTGAAATAAACAAAATTATAAAAAGATATTTTAGTTTGTCTGAATTAAAATAAATTAAATAAAATGCCAAAAAAGAAAAAACAAGAAAATTCCGCTGAAAATTATTTTCCAGTAGATGAAGAGGATTTGAAACATACAACCTTAAAGATTAATAAAGAAATTTCATTAAAAGCAAAAAAAATAATTGAAAAACCAGCAAGAGAAAAGGAAATCGAGATAATTGAAAAAGCAATTAAAAAAACAAGAAAACCAAAAAAATCCTTAAAAAGAAAAAATAAAAAAATTGCAAAAAAAACAATTACTAAAGAAAAGAAATATATTCCTCCTAAAATAACTTTAAAAGACAAAGGATATGAACTAATAATAACTGAAAAGCCCCAAGCAGCTGCAAAAATTGCAGAAGCTTTATCAGATGAAAAAATAATAAAAAATTACTATAACAAAGTTCCGTATTATGAAATCAATAGAAAAGGGAAAAAAATAATAATTGTCTCTGCAGTGGGGCATTTATTTACTTTAAGTCAAAATTCTAAAGGTTCTGATTTTCCTGTGTTTGATATTTCATGGAAACCTAATTTTCAAGTAAAAAAAGGAGATTTTACAAAAAAATATTATGATGCTATATTAAGGTTATGCAAAAAAGCAGGCTCAATAACAATTGCAACAGATTATGATGTTGAAGGAGAAGTTATTGGCATGAATGTTGTAAAACTTCTGTGTAATCAACCAAATGCGTCTAGAATGAAATTTTCTACTTTGACTAAAAAAGAGATTAATGAGTCTTATGAACATAAACTTCCTAGTATTGCATGGGGGCAGGCAATTGCAGGAGAAACAAGACATTACTTAGATTGGTTTTATGGTATAAATCTATCAAGAGCTTTAATGAATGCTATAAAATCCACAGGAAAATTTAAAATTATGTCAATAGGTAGAGTTCAGGGACCTACTTTAAAACTTATTGTTCATAAAGAAAGAGAAATTCAAAATTTCAAACCAAAACCTTATTGGCAGATTTTTATAACAATACAGGATCCAAAAACAAATAACCAAGTTGAATTAAGATATATAAAAGATATTTTTAATGAAAAGGAGCTTGAAAAATTTAAAAATCTAAAAGGAAAAAAAGCACAGGCAGAAACAAAAAAATCCCAGCAATCTCTTCCTCCAAATCCTCCTTTTAATCTTACAACACTTCAAACAGAAGCTTATAAACTCTATGGAATATCTCCTTCTAAAACACTTCAGATTGCTCAGGGACTTTACTTATCAGGGCTGATTTCTTATCCAAGAACATCCTCACAGAAACTTCCTTCTAATATAGACTATAAAACAATTCTTCAAAAACTTGCCAAAAAATACAAAGCAGAGCATTTAATTAAAAGAAAAAAACCAGTAGAAGGTTCAAAAACAGATCCAGCTCACCCATCAATTTATCCAACAGGAAATTTTCAAATACTTTCAGGCCAAGATGAAAAAATTTATAATTTAATAGTAAAAAGATTCTTATCTTTATTTTGCGAAGATGCAATTATTGAAAAAAAGATAATAACAGCTAAAGTAGATAATTTAAAATTCAATACTAAAGGTCATCAAATACTAAAAAAATCATGGATGGAGTTGTATCCTAATAAATTCAAGGAAAATGAAATTCCTGACTTCAATGGAATTATGAATATTATTAATCAAAGAATTGAAAACAAAGAAACTCATCCTCCAAAAAGATACTCTCCTGCAAGCATAATTTCAGAATTAGAAAAAAGAAATCTAGGAACAAAGGCAACTCGTGCAAGCATACTAGAAACACTTTATGACAGAAATTACATTCAGGATACAAGCATAAAAGCAACTCCACTAGGAATATCAATAATCTCTATGTTAGAAAAATACTCTCCAATAATAATTGATGAATCCTTAACTCGAGAATTTGAAAAAGAAATGCAGAAAATTGAGGATTCTAAAAACACAGAGAAATTAAAAGAAAAAGAACAAAAAGTTCTTAACAAAGCAAAAAAAACAATAACTCAAATATCAAAGGTTTTCAAAGAAAAAGAAAAAGAAATAGGAAAAGAACTTGTAGAAGCTACAAATGCATACAGAAAAGAATTAAAAGAACAGAATAAAATAATGCCTTGCCCTAAATGCAAAAAAGGATATTTAGCTATAACTTACTCTCCGAAAAATAAAAAATACTTTATAGCATGCGATAATTATCCTGAATGCAAAAATACTTTTTCTCTTCCACCATATGGAATAATAAAAAAAATTAATCCTGAAAAAAAATGTGAAAAATGCAACTATCCTCTTTTAATGGCTATTAGAAAATCCAAAAAACCATGGATTTTCTGCTTTAATCCTGAATGTGAAAAAAATAAAGAAAGAATTGAAGCTTATAAGCAAAAAAACCATAAAAATTAAAGATTAAAAGAAAGTATTTAAAAAATCTGAGATTGAGTTATCCCAGCTTCTGTTGTTTCCTCCAGGGGTTGTAGGGAGTAAAGAAAAAACACTATTATCAATTCTAGCATAAACCTTATAATGTCCGCTTCCGGCTTTTTCAGCTCTGAATCCTAATGCCTCTAGTTCTCTTTTAAGTCTGTCATCAAATCTGCTATATTTTTGTAAAATTTTTCTAAGCTTTTCTTTTAATTTCCCCCTACTTATATTCTCAGGATTTTTTTTCAAAAAATCTTCTAAAATCCTTCTTTTTCTTGAATTTTGAGGAGTATTTCTACAGATTGTTTCAGCTGCCACTCTTAAAACACTTAATCTCTCTCCAGGGTATAATTCATCAATTTCTGGAAGAATCATATCTCTTCCAGCCTCTCTTGATTTTAATTTTGAATTAAGAATTTGATTAAATCTTACTTGTTGTCCTAATCTTTGTTTTAATTCATTAATCTTTTCTTCATATTCTTCACATACTTTATAAATTTCTTCAAAATCTTCTGCAGTTTTTTCTTCTTTTTTTCTTAATTCATCAATTCTTTTTTCAACATGTATTCTTTGAAGATTCTCCCATGTTAATCCATCCCTCAATCTTCCTGCAACTAATCCTTTAACAATATCTTGAAAAATAACCTGAGAGAATCTGCTTGTTTCTGAGATAACTTCAGGCAACCAGTAATTTCTTCTATGAATTTCAGGCCAATAAATTCCTATCGCACCCCCAAAAACATTTTTTCCATTCATAAATTCCTTAAGATCAAAAGAAAATCTTTTATCTTCTGGTTCTACAAAAACATGAGCCATTCCAGACAGATACTGCGCTAATTTTTTAGGATCTTTTATTAAAAGATTATCATCATAATCTCTGCTCAAATAAACAATAGGCATAACATTTTTTGAATTACCAAGAAGAAAATCTGCAACAAATGCTTCTTCTCCTCTTTCTAAAAAGTATGGTTTTTCTTGAACTTCTAAATCCCCATCAACACCCCCTTCTATCTCCTCTAAAATCAATTTGATTAAATAAGGTTTTTTTGGATTTTTAGATTTAATTCCTGGTTTTGAAAAATAATCTATCTGAATTGCAACATCTGTTTTCCTAAAAAGTCCTATCTTAGATTCAGCAGTCATTGTCACCTCCCATGATTCATTTTTTGATGGATAATTATATTTTAATCCTAAAAATTCAGAGTTTCCTTTACTAATCCTTCTTACTTCTAAACTATAATTTTCATAATCAACCTTACTCCAATTTCCTCTTAGAGAATTTACTTGTTCTTTAAAGACATCAGGAATATGCGGACTTCCAATTATCCATTTTTTACTAATTTCTAATAAATCATCTAAACTGCCTTTTCTGCTGATAGGAAACTGCGTTAAAAACACCTTTGCCATAAAATTCCCCAAAAGCATTAATTTATAAATTTTTCTAAGAATTCAGAAATTTTAAATCAAAAAAATAAAAATGAGAACAGTTCTCCTGTTCTCAAAAAATCATTTATTTTTCTCAGCAAATTCTTTTGAAACAACTCTCCAACACTCATGAGGTCCTGACTTAGATTTTGTAACAGCGAAATTTCTTCCGCCTTTATTGACAATTCTATAGTCAGTTGTTTTGAATTTTTCCTTGGTTTTTACATCAAAAAACTCTAATTCTTCTTTTGCCATATTATCCTCCTTAAAAATTTAATTTCTGTTCATTAAAAAGCCTTTTTTGCTTCTCCAGACTCAATGGCTTTTTCAACATTTTCTTTTGACATCATAGCGCACATTCTAGTGTTACATACACTGCAAAAACCCTTTGCAATATATCCTCCTCTTGATGTTAACTCTATTTCAACATCTTTCATTTCTTGATTTTTTCCGCAATTAACACAATACCCTTTTATCATTTTTGCAATTTTATGCGCTTTGTTGCCTTAAAAAATAAGTTTTTTGAGTTTTTAAGGATATCTAAATCAAATCTCTAAACCAAATTCAAATAAAATTTTCCAGAATTTTATTATTTCAATATTATATCTTGCTTCTCACAGGGTGCATTGCTCCGCAAGCAAGGCAATGAACAAAAGTCAATCTATCTTTTTTTACAAGTTCTGTGTCTGGTTTTTTGCATTCCTTGCAAAGAACAAACTCATTAACATAATCTTCTATTTTTTTGTTGATTTTTGCACTTGGAACTCTAATGTTGAGAATTAATCTGTCTCCTTCTCTTGTCCCTGCTGCAGCTAATTCTTTAAGCATATATTTAAGAAAATGCTCAGGGTTTCTCCTAATATGAGATGCAATCTGGAAAAAATTAGTTAAAACAGTTTTCTTGCCTTCAAAATGTCCTTTTATTTTTGGAATTTCAAATCTTTCTCCTGCTCCTTCTACTTTTTTTACTTTACTGTATGCCTCTTCTAGTAGTTTTTCGTAATTTTCTTCATTTGCCATAGATAAAAAGAAAATAAGAAGTTTATAAAACTTTACAGTCCTAGAAATTTCTGTGTTTTGATTACCCAAGCCATCTCAGTTTGCCAGGACGAGGTTCAAAAATAATACCCTCTTCAATAAGTTTTTTTATTTCTTGATTAATTATTTCAGGAGAAAAATCTTTTAATTCAAGGATTATTTTATCAGATTCAATTCCTCCCTCACTTTCAGCCTGCTTTATTTTATCTAGTATTTTATCTTTTATTGCTACTATTTCTTTTTTTTCAACATTAGTCTTTAGAGAGTTTTCATTTTTTTCAAGTTCTAATTTCCTTATCAAAAGATATTTCGGAGAGATTTCTTTAACAATCTCAGGAGAAATATAAGTTTCATCATTAAAATGCCTCAACAATCCAATAACTACAACTGTTAATCCTTGAGTTATTCCTTCAAGTTTTTCAACATCATCACCAAAAGCTTTTATTCTTATCTGCCCTGAACCATCATCTAGTGTTAAAAAAGTGTATTTTCTCTCACCTGTAATATCATATCTTTCAACTATATTCCCAACAATATTCACTCTAACTATTTTTTTGTCTCCAAGTTCAATAAAAGAAAATCTATCCCCATTAAATACAGGTTTTCCAATAAGAATGTCTCCTATTTTGTATTTAAATGCAGTATTTCTTTTAAATTGTTCATCTGACATTTTATTAAATTAAATTTCACTGATTATAAAGTTTTATAGGCTCTAAAATTTATGTTCTTTGAACATATCCTCTTTTTGGAGTGAATATATCTCCAGATGCTTTTAATTTGCTTATTGCTTCATCTATATCCTCAGGAGATAATTTTCCTTCTAATTCCTTTTCAATTTCCTCTATAGGAATTAAACTTCCTAATCTTGATTCAAGATGAGTAATTGTGTCTCTTACTGTAATTATCTTGCTTCTCTGACTAGTAGAAACTCCTGTTGATATCCTATCAATATCAAATGTTTTTGACTCATAATCATAACCAACCTGCATTAAATAATATTTCATTAATTCTATTGCTTTTTTTGCATCTTCTTTTGAAACCTCATTGCTGAGCCTCACTTTAGCGCATGCCTCTGACATTCTTATTAATGCTTGCAACTGCCTTGCAGAAATAGGTATAGGTCTGATTGCTGATTCAGAAGAAACAGGCATATTTCTTAATTCTACATAAAATCTCTTTAATTCTTGTATTGCTTCTTTGCTTAATTTAGGTGAAATTCTTTGTTTAGCATAAGCTACATACTTCCTAAAAAGGTCTCTTGAAATATACATAGTGTGTTCTTGTTCATTCTCCCTTAAAATATGAGATGCTATTTTTTCATCTTTCTTTTTATCAGGAATGTCTCTTAAAGTAAAGATTATATCAAATCTGTTAATTAAAGTAGGAGGCAAGTCAATTTGATGTGCAATTGGCTGATACGGATCAAATCTTCCAAATTTAGGGTTTGCAGCTGCTAAAACTGATGTAGCAGCTCTTAATGTAGCTTGAACATTGGCTTTGCTTATTGTAACTGACTGCTGTTCCATTGCTTCATGCATTGCACTTCTATCTTGAGGATCCATTTTTTCTAATTCATCTATACACACTAAACCTTTATTTGCAAGAACCATTGCTCCAGCCTCTAAAGACCATCCTTTCAAATATTCATCTCTTACAACAGTAGCTGTTAATCCTGCTCCTGACGCAGACTTTCCAACAACATATCTTCCTTTAGGAGCTATATTTGCCATAAATCCTAGGGTTACTGAATTATGAACACCGATTCCGTTTGAAACAAAAGTATTTGTTGAAGGAATATTTAAATCATATACTGTCTTTGGTTTCTCTCTTATCTCTTTTATTTCCTTTACTCTAGACCAAATCAATTGGCTATTTGCAAGAAATTTTAGAATTTTTAATTCTTCATATTCCTGATTTTTAGTATTTTTAATTCTTCTTTGAAATTGTTTTATTATTTTTTTCAATCTCAATCTTCCTATAACTTTTCTTTTCTTTACAGTTCTCATTTGAGCTGCAAAGCCTCTATCACCTTTTTTTCTGCTGTTATATCCTAATTTTTTCACTAAATCATAAACCAATTCCCCGCAAGGAATTAAATTATTATAACTTAAAACAGGTTTTGGACATCTAAGAAATTCCCTTCCATAAAAATTAAAATTTTTTCTGAATCTTTTAATCATCTGTGAAGGAACATAAACTAAATAATAATCTGTTTTTTTGCCGTTGTAATTATAACTTCTTTTTTTTATTTTATTTAATACATTAATTGAAAAAAGCAAGTCAGAAGTTTCCTCTATTAATTCTTTTGAAACACTAATTAATTCAACTCCTTTTATTCTTTTTTTGTCTTTTACTATTCTTCCATCACCAGAAAATAATCCAGAAATTAATCCTTTAATAAAGTCCCTTGGAGCAAAAAAAGCAAAATCAGGAATTTTTTTTAATCTTGATAAATCTCCTTTAACTCCTGTTTTTTTAATTTTTGAATAACACAACTCCTTTAAAACTCTAGACAAAATTACAGAATTTATTCTCACTTCTTTTGAATCCAAAGAAGCCTCTAATTTAATTTCTTTTGCAAATCTCTTGATTTTATTTTGTATTTTTTTGTTTTTATTCGACAAAACAATAGATTTCTGAGATTTTATATAGCCTTCACTTAAAAATAATCCAATAAAAAAACCAAAATTTCTAGTTAAATTAATTTTTTTAGGAATTTGTTTAGTGTTTGTTTTTGAAGTAATAAATCTTCTAATATCTAAATTTTTTAAAGTTTCTTTATGATAATTTATTGGTAAAGGAAGATAGACATTCTTGTTTAATTCCTCTCCCTTAATAGGAACAATCTCTCCTTTTCTTGAAAGAGTTATAAAAGAATGATCTTTTGTAGCAATTATATGTTTGCCGTGTTCAGTTATCACTTTTATTAATTTTTTTTCAGGAGGATGTTTTATTATTTCTTTTACATTTGTCCACTTTGAAGAGTGAGTTTTTTGGTCAATTGTTAAAACCTTTAAGTCTTTTGGAAATCTCCCAAACTTTTTTTCTAATTTCTCTATAGGAATATAACCCTGCTCTTTTTTTGAATAATAAAGAATCTTTTCATTTGAGTCTATGCTTTTCGCCACTCCAGGATCACCTATCAATAAAATATGAATATCTCCTCTGCTTTTAGAGCCGTCTGAAAGTTCTTTTTGAACTCCTCCAAATAATTGAAGAACAAGAGATTTTTTTATTTCTTCATACCCCCAAATATCTGGAGTAATTGATTTAGCAAGATTTTCAAAAACATTAGGATCCTGGCTTATTTCAAGAATTTGTCTTTCATCCTCTTCGCTTATATCTAATTCTTCAAATGTTTCTTCCAAAGGAATAAGATTATTCGCCTCTATTGCTAATTCAAATCTTGTCGAAAGCCCTCCTGTTGATAATGGAACAGGAACTTCTTTTAAAATTCCAATAACCTTAACTCTGCTTCCAGGAGTGGTTTTTTCTTCCATTTTAGGTTCAACTAAATCTTCTTTTACAAAAACATTAATTCTTTTTGGCTGTTCTCCTCCTGAAAGAGATTCAGGAGACTCTTCAACAACTAATCTTTGAGTATCAACCATTTCTTTACTTATTAATTTAAAACCTCCTTTTCTTCCACAAGAACATCTAGAAGGTTCTCTAAACTTTTTTTCTATTTGCAAAACACTTATAACTATTCCACAACTAGGACATTCAAATTTCGCATTTACAACTTGAGGCCTTACATCAGATGCTTGTCTAATTATTCCTTCAATGACAATTAATTCATTTAGATGTTTTGAACGAATATTTCTTACTTTTATTTCCTGACTTTTTGGAAGATCAATTAATCTTATTCTAGCATCTTTTATTAATCCTAACTCTTCAATTGCTAATTCAAATAATCCAAGAGCCTCTTCTGGATTTGCAAGAATTTCATCAGATAACTTATTTGAAAATTCTGTTAATTTGAGAAAATCA
>CAYLHY010000008.1:0-18297 GCA_964383885.1 Candidatus Woesearchaeota archaeon | reverse complement strand
TTTAATTTATAATATTCTTCAAAATCCTTTTTTGTAGCTTTTCGTATTTTCATTTTCTTATGTTCAGAAAATTCCTGATAATTTTAAATCTTATTTTTGATTTTTTCATTTCAGCCTCTTTTATTTTTAATATAAAGGAATTACTAGCTATCAATAAAAAGGTATATAAATAATTTTTCACTATTAAAGAAATAAAAAAGAGTTGAAAATGCCAGGAAAATACTATATAAATCCAATTTATCAAGGAGGCTACTCTACATTAGATCCTGAAAAATACTCTTCTTATGGAGATTTATTTACTGGCTACCATGTTCCAGCTTCTGCAATTGGTGCTCCTACAAAACCAGACACAGCTAATCAAATAGCTCAGGTTAATATGCTTGTTAATCAAGGAATAATTCCTATTGAAGTAGGAGTATTAAGACCAGAAGTTTTTGACCAGATTCCTAAGCAATTATTTAAAGAAATTAATCGTAAAGCGAAATTAGCAGGCGCAGAAATTTCTGTTCACGCTCCTATAATTGAGGCATCTGGAATAACTGAACAAGGATATGATGAAGGAATGAGAAAAACAGCAGAAGAACAATTAAAGCAAGTAGTTGAAAGAACCTCTCCTTTAAATGAAAAAGGAGGCATGATTATAACTATTCACGGAGCAGGAGCAATTCCTGGAGTCGAGTATGTAAAAACAGAAAAAGGAAAAAAAGAAGAAAAAATAGTTGTTGTAAACAGAGAAACAGGAAAAATAACAACTGTTCTCCAAGAAGAAGAAAAATTTTATCCTGGTGAAGAGAAAATAAAAAATGTTCTAACTCCCAGAGATGAATTAGAAGCTTTAAATAATACTGAATGGAGCAATTCTATTTCCCAAATATCTCATTATAAGGAAAATGCAGACAGGCTTATTGAAGAAAATTTCAGATTTATTCCTCGAGAACTTATTGATAAAATTATGCAATCTCCTGAAAAAGAAAGAGCTAAACTTATGAATATGCTTACTCCAACTCAAATTCAAGCATACAATAATATCTTCCATGCTCAAACATATTTAGATGATGTGAGACAGAGTGTTAATTCTTTATTCAATAAAGCATATAAAACCGCAAAAATGGACAAGGATAAAAGAACACTTGAAAAATTAAACAAACTTGCAGAACAATATAAAGAAGAACTTAAAAAAGCATATGCATCTCCTTCAGAATTTATTCCTCAATTATCAAATGCTCTTCAAAATTTAATTGCTGGACTTTCAAGTATTCAACCAAAACTATATGCTCCTGTAGAAGAGTATGCAATAGACAGATCCTCAGAAACTTTTTCTAATGTTGCATTACATGCTTATAAAAAATACAAAGACAAAGCTCCTGTAATCAGCATAGAAAACATGTTTCCTGGAATGGCTTTTTCATACGGCAAAGAACTTAATGATTTAATAATAAAATCAAAAGAAAAATTCGTAGAAAAAGCTGTTTCTCAAGGAATAATGTCTGAATCAGAAGCAAAAAAATACGCAGATAAAGTTATAGGAGTTACTTTTGATATGGGGCATTTGAACATAATGAGAAAAAAAGGATTTGAAAAAGAAGATATTTTAAAAGAAATAAATGAAATTGCAAAACACATTAAACATGTTCATGTTACAGATAATTTTGGATACTCTGATAGCCATCTTCCGCCTGGAATGGGTAATGTTCCTGTAAAAGAAATACTAGAGAAACTAGAACAAGAAGGAATAGAAGTTAAAAAAATAGTAGAAGCTGGAGGATTTGTTCAGCATTTTGGAATAAGCCCTTTTCCTTATGCTTTAGAAAGTTTAGGAGCAAATATGTTTGCAACAGGGCAGGAACCTTATTGGAATCAAAAATTAGGGCTTTATCAAGGTTATACTGGAGGATTTGGAATGATGCTCCCTCAAGCTAATTATGCAATGTTTGGAGCTGGTTTTTCACAACTGCCAATAGAGTTAGGAGGAAATGTTCCTGGAACAGGAAGCAGAATGTCTGGAAAACCAATGGAATAAAAAATTAAAAAACTGCAAAAATACCACTAAAAGTTAATGAATTAATTAAATTTAAAAACTAAAAAATCCTAATAATCATATAATTTAAATCAAAATCTGAATAAAAAAGATGGTGAAAAAGAAAACTTCTAAAAAAACTTCTAAAACTAAAACAAAAAAAACAAAAACTAAAGCAGTTAAAAACATAAAACAGAAATTAGAAGAAATTGACAAAGAAGCATTTAAAAAAGCAGAAGCTAAAGCTAAAAACATTCCTACTCTTAAGCTTAAAAAAGACACAGATATAGCAATGGATTTTGCAATAAAAGTCTATAAAAAATTTCAAAAAACAATAAAATCAATTATTCTTTTTGGCTCTACAGCTAAACAAACTGCAGTTGCTGGTTCAGATATAGACATTATAATAATTATTGATGATGTCTCAATTAAATGGACTCCTGAAATAATAGCATGGTATAGAGAGGAATTAGATAAAATTCTTAAAGAAAATCCTTATGAAAAAAATCTTCACATAAACACAGTAAAACTAAGCACTTGGTGGGAGGATTTAATGAAAGGAGATCCAGTTGTGATTAATGTTTTAAGATACGGAGAAGCAATGATAGATTTAGCTGGTTTTTTTGAACCTCTTAAATTTCTTTTAATTGAAGGAAGAATAAAAAACACTCCTGAAGCAGTTTATAATTCATTACAAAGAGCTCCTTTGCATTTAGCAAGAAGTAAAGCAGCTGAATTAAACGCAATTGAAGGATTGTATTGGGCAATGGTTGATTCTGCACAAGCTGCTCTAATTGCTGCTAATGTCTCTCCACCCAGCCCAGAACATATCGCCTCTAATTTAAATCAGGTTTTTGTAAGCAAAGGAATGTTAAAATCAAGATATGTAGATTGGTTTAGAGACTTGCTTGCGCTTCATAAAAAAATTGCTCACGGAGAAATAAGAGAATTAAGAGGAATAGTTATAGATGATTGGCAGGAAAGAACAGATGAATTCATTAAAGTAATGGCTAAACTAGTAAAAGAAATTGTTTCATAATTACACCTTATTCTTCAGGATTTTCAGGAGAAAATAAATCTTCAATTGTTCTTACTCTTGCACTAACTCTCTGAGAAAGATATCCAGCTATTCTAGCATCAACATAACTTGCAAGATACACATGTTTTAAGGCATTTCTTTGATTATCATCTAATTCTCTAAGATATCTTTCTGCTATTTGTTGATTATTTTCATTAACTTCAATTCCATGTAAGTCAAAAACATCTCTAACTTTAAGATTTTCAACTGCTTCATTGACTATTCTTTTAGCTCTTTGTTTAATTCTAAATTTTAAAGTATTATCAGGGATTTCATCAGATAAAAGTTCTTGAAGAAGCAAGCTTCTATAAGCAAGTTCTCCTGGAGTATTTGATACTGAACCTACATAAACTGCTTCAGGTAATCTTCCATACTCTTCTTGGCTAGCCATTGCTGAAACAGCAACTCCTGAAATATAATCATCATTTAAAGTAACCAAAGAAACTTGTCTTCTTAATTCATTCTCATTTTCTTGATTTTGATTATGTCCGTTTGGCATGTATATTTAATATTTAAAATATTTATAAATCTTTCGTTTTTTTGTTATTAAGAAGTAGTTATAATCATTCTTGAGATATAATTATGCTTTTTTCTCTTCAATTACTCTTATTTTACATGGAATTTTTGATTTAATCTGCTTAATAATCTTTCTAACAAAAGAAACAGATTTAGGATTTGGAAGCTCAAATTCAAATATAGCAGAACCTGGTTTTAAAATAGCAGCTTTTCCTACTGTTTTTCCAAAAGCTTTTTGCATTCCTGTCTGCATTCTATCTGAACCTGCTCCTGTAAGCATTTTGTTTTCCCTTTGAATGTGATGAGGGAAAGGAACTACTTTAAAAATATAATTTCCAGCTAATTCTTTTTCTATTTTTTTGTTGATGTATTGTCTGCATGATTCCAAAGCATTGTCTCTTATCTGCACTTTTTCATTAGAAACAACTGTTAATTTACAGTTAAGAGCATTTGGATTTCCTTTTCCCATAACAAATTTAACAATTTTTTGAGGAGGAACTGTCTTTATGTAGGATTTTCCTCTTTTCTTGCTGACTCTAGTATAAGGTGTTACATGTTTTTTTGAATACGCTGAAGCTTTTCTTAATGATGCCATTTTTTATTAGATTATGTTTACTTCTGTGCCAATTGCTTGTCCTGGAAGACCTTTTTCAAAAATCGCTCTTACTACTCCTTTGTTTCCATGAGGAGATACAATCTTGCCTTTTATTATTTTTCCTCCTGGTGATTTCCATTCCACTCTCTTATCAACATACTCTGAAGCTTTTTCTCTGTTTTTAACATCAGGAATTTCAATTAAGAAATGTCTTTCATGAATAGTTTTTCTTCCTCTTCTGAATTGTATAACCTTGCCTTTAATTCCTTCAGTCATATTTTATATCAAGAAAATTAGTTTAAAAAGGTTGCTAATTTGAATTAATTAATATGATGTTCTATCATAAAAATCTTTAAATAATTACTGCCATTATGAACAGATATGAGCAACACTTTGGAAGATATAACCCTAAATAGGAAATTAATTCTTGATGGCTTTGAAGTTTATGCAGCAATTCCTAATGAAGAATTACCAGAGTGTTTAACAGAGTATCTCATAAAGTTTGCAAGAGGAGAATACACGGATATGAGAATTATTCCAGGAGATATTGCATTAGAAGGTTCTGAATGGCTTTTAGAAAAACCCTCACATATAGTTTATGTAAAATATAATAAAAATCACCCAGATTATAAACCAGATTCTATAACTATTGTCCAGCCAGGCTTAATTCATAAAAAAACTAAAGAACATAATTCAAGTTTACCTCTTCATATGGTTGATTTATGATTCATTTCCTAAATCTAACAGAATATCTTTTTTTAAGAATAATGCTATCTCCTATTTCCTTTATATCTGAGTATTTAATTACAAAACTCTTATCAAGAAATTTTCTTCCAGCTATTTCAAATTCTTTTATTGTATTGTTATCAGCAAGAATTTTTTTCACTTTTCCTAAAATCTCTCCTCCTTCACTTAAAACTTTTAATCCATGATATTTATGAATAGGAATTTTTTTCAAAAAAACAGCATCAACTCCGAATTGTTTTATGTAATTTATTCCCACAAACAAATCTGGCTTCATAAATCCCATGTCAATTGTAACTCCTATAAGCTTGTTTGTTTTTTTATTAATATGAACTTTAGTGACAACTCCAATAGAAGAGCCTTCTGGATCTATAGCCTCTTTTCCTAAAATGTCATCTGAAGTAATAATATCTTTTTTAGAAATTTTTTCTTTACTTTCTTTGTTTTTATTCTGCTTTGATTTTTTACTTTTCATTTTTTTCTTTTATTTTTATTTTCAAAATAATGCTTTTTTTTGCTAAATCAATATGTTTTTTTGGTATAATAATAGGTTTTCCAATAAGAGATTTCTTAACAATAATATCTGTATAATTATTTGAATTGCTCTTTCTTTTTAATTCAATGACTTTTCCTATTTTTCTACCTTCTGCATCATATACTTTTTTTCCAATTAAACTAGTCACAGGTTCTATTTTCAAGACTATGCCTTTTTTTGATTCACTTCTAAAAAATTCCTTTCCAATAAATAATCTATTTAATTTGTTTAACTTAGATAAAACAAAAATTCCCTGCATAATGTCATTTTTTAATGCAACATCATAAACTCTTCCAATTAAAGTTCCTGATTTAGAATAAACACTCTTCCCAATATAAGAACTAGCTTTTTCAATGTTTTTCAGGTTTTTAACTTCTCTGGAAAGGATTTTAATTTTTTTCTCAAACATATTTCTAATAAATTATTACATTATATAAAAATATCCTAAGATAATTGCAAAGTATTTAATTGATTGTCCAAGGATAGTATAAACATAAAATCTTGTTTTATTATATTTAAAGACTCCTAGTATAGCTGCAAGAGGCTGGCTTGGTAAAGGCAGAACATTAAAAATAAAAATTCCTAAAGCTCCAAATTTATTAATAAATCCTTTTATTTTGTAGAATCTTCTGTAAGAAATAAGTTTTTTTGAAGTTTCTGTAAAAGCTCTTCCAATAAAATAATTAGCAGTATAAGAAATTAACAACCCTATTAAGTAAATAAAAATCAACAATCCAGGAGATATTCCTGATTTAAGAAATCCTAAAAAAATTATTTCTAATGGAGTTGGAAGAAAAAACAATCCTCCGAAAACAGATGCATAAAAAACTCCTAGTAAAGTTTTATGAAATAAATGAAATTTGATGTGTCCTAATAATTCATTAAGCAGATTAATTAAGAAAAAATCAGTGTTCTTTAAGAAAGCAAAATAAAAAACAATTAATAAAACTATAAGAGTCAATACAAAAAAAGAATAAAATGCAAATTTTCTTTTTTTACCTTGATTATAAACAAAAATTTTCTGCTTAGTGAATGAAACCATAATAATCTATGTTCTTTAAAAGTTATAAAATTATCTCAAAATCACCAATTTCTTTTTTAATCAAAGAAAAAACCTTAGGATTTATCTCTACATTTTGTTTATTTTTCTGAACTTGAACAGCTTTTTCAACTTCATCTAATGAAGAATCTTCAATTTTATCAGTTATTTTTTTAATCACACTTCCCATAATCATAAAAGTTTTTCCATCAGCATTAATTAACTGAGCGCTTGCTTTCTTGCCTTTTAACATCATTTTGGTTTTATCTAAGGCCATTAAATCACATCTTTGAGTATAGTCAATTAAAGCATTAGTAAGAATAGTTGCATTTTTTCTTGCATCATCAATTTTTTTTATTGATGCTTTTCCTTTTTTAAATTCTTTTTTTGCTTCAATGATGTTATTTAAAATTCTTAAATGTTGATAAGTGAATTTTCCTTTTTTTACATAATTTTTTTCAAATTCTTTTACTATTTCCTCTTGAGATTTTTTTCCAATAAATGTTTTCAGAAGCTTGAACACATCATTATAAATTTGTTCAATAGTTTGTTTTTGATATCTCTTTTCAATTTGTTTCCTCAATTCTTTAAGTCTTTTCAAATAATCTTCTGTATCTTTAATAAGCTTATCAATCTTAGCTCCTTTAATCTCATTAATTTTTTCATGTTCATAATCTTTGTAAATTTTAATGACTTTGTCAAGAATATTAATATATTTCATTTCAAGCATTTTTTCTTTTTCAACAAATATTTTTTTCATTTCAGATACTGTATGTTTAGGCGCTGGAGGAGAGCTTCCAGAAAGCATTATTAATGCTTGAGAAGGAGTTATAACACCCCAATATAAATCCTTCACAGCTATATCCAATAAATTTCTTTTAGCGATTTTAACTGTTCTATCTCCCATTGACATAAACATATCAATAGCTTCTGGACTTGGCTTTAATCTTCCCATTTTAAGCAGGGCTTTCCAAGGCATAAAAGTTCCTCTATCATAAAGAGGAATACCGTCTCTTATAAAAGTAAAATAAACCGGCTGGGCATCTTTAACACCTTCCCAGAAATCAGTAAGAAGATAAATTTGAGGTTCAAGTTTATTTTTAACTCCTGCTAGTGATGCAGCCTCAGCAACATACTGATAAATAATACTCCTAAGTCTTTCTTTTAATTCAACTCTCGGCATTCTTTTAACATCTGTATCATTAATTATTATAAAAACATCAACATCAGAAGTAGGAACAGCTTCTCCTCTGACTAAACTTCCACCAATAACATAACTAACTACATACCTCTCAAATTTTCTCAACACTAAAGATTTATGAATTTCAGCTATCCTTAATGCTCCTAAGAAACCTGTGTCATACAATGGAAAAGACATTGCTATAGCTGAAATTAAATCAAATTTACTATCTAAACATATTTCCCATATATCTACAGGAGTTTTTATATGAAGCCATATTTTTTGAGGTGTTTTTATTTTATTAATTTCATTAATAATACTCTGTTTAATCTTAGGAATTTCTTTGTATTTTTCTTCTGGAATTATCATGTAAAGATGCATGAATTTCTCTGTCTCAGCAGGAACCTCTTCTTCTTCAATAAAAAGTTTAATAGATTGAGGAGGAAGAATTCCAATAGATTGAGTGAATTTGTATTCTTTAACAATCCAATTTTTTAATTTATCTATTTCTTTTTTTGTTTTTTCTATTTCTTTTTGAAGCTTTTCAGTATCAGCATTAGGAATTGCAGGTTTTTGAGTTTTATAGTCATTATTCAAATCCATTCCAGGAATGTCATCAGTTTTAGGGTTTGAATCAGCCATAATGAAAAAATGATATTTTTATTTATAAAGGTTTGGTAGTTTTTAATAATCTTATAATCTTAAAAAATTCAAAAATTCAATCAATAGTTAAACTTTAAAAGCTAAAGATTTTATTATATACATCAAGCTTAGGATATCAGGGTCCCATAGTCCAGTGGTTAAGACGAGTCGTTTACGCCGACTAGACCCAGGTTCGATTCCTGGTGGGACCATATTTCATATTTCTAAAAAATTTAAATACTTTAAAATCAAAATTATTAAAGATTTAAAGCGCGGGTAGTTTAGTGGTTAGAATATCTGATTGCCAATCAGGTGACCCGGGTTCGATTCCCGGTCCGCGCATTTTTGAAAAAATGAGTGTAAACATAACATTCAGCTCCGCGCATTTTTTTTGAAAAAATGAGTGTAAATTCATTTTGAGTATTCAGATCTGCTTAAATTCTAAAGATTTTTAAATATTAAAAAATAATATTTTCATATGGCAAAATTTGATTATGACGAAACAACAGATAGTTTATTTATTTCTAACAAAAAAAAAGGAGAAAAAATTCAAGGAAGCGCAGAGATTGGGAACATCATCATTGATTTTACAACACAAGGAAAGGTAGCAAATATAGAATTTTTTGGAATTTCAGATTATTTAAAAATGGCAGGTTTTAATCCTAGTGCAATTCTTAATAATTTAAGAGAAGTCAAACTAAATATTTATCAACAAAAGGGAGCAATTCTCATATTTGCACAATTGACAACTCCTAACGTAAAAAAAATAATTCCATTAGCAAACATTCCTATTATTCAATAATCTATTTTTTCTTTTTTAGTATCTTTATAGAATTCTGCCATTTTCTATGTCTTAGTATAGCATTAATTAATAGAACTTTATTCTTCAAAGGAATAAAACATAATTTTAATGTTCTAGATTTGCTCAATTCATAATAAAAATCATATCCAATATCTTTCCTATGTTTTCTTTTATCAATTAATTTAACCTTATCAAATAAAGGAACAATTTCATCTACAAATTTTTCTTCTAAATCCCTGAATAAAATTCTGTCAAAAAAATGAGATGTTTTTATAATTTTCTTATTTTTCACTAATAAAATTATCTTTTCTATATCTTCTTTTTTAGTATATTGACGCAATATTTTATCATTCATAAAAAGGCTAATATAAATTTATTTAAATAAATTTGTTAATAAAGGACTCTTTTAAAAATTTCATCAATCTTTTTAAACTCCTGCATCTTATCAATCCTGTAAAAGAGGAATAAAAATGTATTATCTGCCGTTTATAGGAGCAATTGCACTTGCATCAGGATTCATGCTTGAAAAAATAGTTCTTAGAAAAAGAAAAATTGACATAAAATTATATCAAACAGCGAGTTTTTTAGCAATAACTCTAGTTATGATTCCTCTTTTATTTTTCTTTTGGAAGCTTGAATCAGGAGCTTTTACAAAAACTAATCTTTTCATATTTTTTCTAGTAATTTTATTCTCAATGATAGCTAATATGTTTACTTTTTATTCAATGAAATGGGAAAAAGTCTCTAATCTTGAACCAGCAAAAATGCTTGAACCTTTATTCACAATATTATTAGCAATTATTTTTAGTTTTTTTGCAATTGACTTATACACTAGAAATTACAAAGTAATAATTCCAGGAATAATTGCTGGATTAGCATTAATATTCTCGCAGATTAAAAAACATCACATAACTTTCAATAAATATTTCATAGCTGCAATATTCGGAGCTTTTTTCTTTGCATTAGAATTAGTAATTTCAAAATTAATTCTTCAGTATTACTCTCCTTTAACATTTTATTTTTTAAGATGTTCAGCAATTTTTCTATTAAGCTTTATTATTTTCAGACCTGATTTCAGAAAATTAAATAAAAAAGTGAATTTATACATACTAATTACAGGAGCTGTGTGGGTTATATATAGAACAATTGTTTATTACGGATACATAAAATTAGGAGTTATTTTTACAACTTTAATTATAATGCTTGGTCCTGTTTTTGTGTATGTTTTTTCAAAAATATTCCTAAAAGAAAAAATTGAAAAAAGAAATATTTTTGCTTCAATTGTTATTATATTATGTGTATTGTATGCTTTATTCAGTTAAAATTCAATAAAAAATCAGGAGATTAAATATTAAATAAATATTAAGATTAAGACATTATTTTTCTTGAAATAATTTTTGCTCTAACAGGAGTTTTTTTACCAGGTTCTTTTTCATAGCAACACTCTCCTAAATAATGCCAATCTGCTTTTTCTTCTCTTAAACCTCTGTATTTTAAAAAATAGTTTAACCCTTGCCCATCAATTATTTCTTTAAAAGTTAAATTATTTTCTTCAGAAACAATAACTTTTCTCTTAAATTTTTTAGGAGGAATTAGTTCTTCCCCCCATAACATTCCTTGCTCTACCTCAAGAACTAATTCTATGTTCATCTTAAAAATCTTCTGCCTTAGGAATTCCTCCAGAAAGAGAATTCATGCCTTTTTTCTTTCCTGTAGAAGCAATTACATCATCTATTCTTAAAATCATAACTGCTACTTCACTAGCTGAATTAATTGCTTGAATTTTTATTTTTGTTGGCTCAATTATTCTTGCTTCAAGAACATTATCAATTTTATTTGTAAAAAGATTTAATCCAGCATTTTTATCTCCAGCATCGTGTTTAGCCTTTAATTCAGTGAGAATATCTATTGGATCTAATCCAGCATTTTCAGCTAAAGTCACAGGAATAAATTCCAAAGCAGATGCAAATTCCTCTACAGCTAATTGTTCTCTGCCGCTTAATCCCTGAGAAAATTCTCTTAATCTTTTGGATAATTCAATTTCAATTGCGCCTCCACCTGGAACAACTAATTTATTTTTTAAAGAAGAAGCAACATCTCCTAAACCGTCTTTTATTGCTCTTTCTATTTCATCTATAACATGTTCTGAACCTCCGTGAATTAGTATAGTTACTGCTTTAGGATTTTTACATCCTTTTATGTAAGTATAACTCTCTTCTCCATGAACAACTTCTTCCACAATTTTGCATTCCCCAAGCTCAAAAGGGCTTAACTCATTAATATTGCTTACAATTCTTCCGCTGGTTGCTTTTGCGATTTTTTCCATATCATCTTTAGAAACTCTTCTGCACACATAAATTCCATCTTTAGCAAATAAATACTGCGCAAAATCATCAACACCTTTCTGACAAAATACAACATTAGCTCCAGTAGCTTTTACTTTTTCAACCATATTAGTTATTGTTTTTTCTTCTTCATTGAGAAAATTCTGAAGCTGTTCTGGACTTGTTATAGAAATTTTAGTATCAATCTCTGGATTTTTTAATTCCAATGGGAAATCTATTAAAGCTATTTTGCAGTTTTCTACTCTAACAGGCATTTCAGAGGAAATTCTTTCTTTATCTAAAACAATTCCTGAAATTAATTCAGTATCTTCAATTCCATCTCCTTTAATTTTTTCGATTTTAATGTTTTTTAAATCAACACTTCCTTGAAATTCAACTTGTTTTATTGCATTAACAATTATCTCTGCAAATTTTTCCTTGCTGCTTTCAGCTCCCTTGCCAGTCATAGCAGTCATAGCTATTTGTTTTAATGTTTCTTCATCTTCAGAAGTAATTCTTAATGAAACTTCTTTTAAAATTTCTTGAGCTTTTTCAGCTGCTAATCTATATCCTTTTGTTATAACAGTTGGATGAATTCTCTGGTCAAGGAGCTTCTCAGCATTTTCTAAAAGCTTTCCAGCAATCATTACTGCAGTAGTTGTTCCATCTCCTACTTCTGATTCTTGAGTTTTAGCTATTTCCACCATCATTTTTGCCGCAGGATGTTCTATCTGCATTTCATCTAATATTGTAACACCATCATTAGTTATGATTATGTCATTTGTCGGAGAAACAAGCATTTTATCCATTCCTTTAGGGCCTAAAGTAGTTTTAATCATTTCAGAAACCATTTTAGCAGCTAGAATATTGTTTCTCTGAGCGTCTTTTCCAATAATTCTTTGAATATCTTCAGGCATTAGAATCACTGGCTTGTCAGACATATAAAAAAAATTCTAATAAGGTTATTTAAATATTATTATAATAAAAAGTAATTATCAATAAGAAAATAAAATTTTATAAGGTTTAAACCCTTGAAAATTATAATGAAAAATATACTTGTTGCAGACATAATGACTCGAAATCCATTTACTATTCCTCCAGAAACTAATCTTTTAAAATGCGCTAAAATAATGATTAAAAAACAAACAGGAAGTTTACTGCTTGTAGAAGGAAAAAAACTTGTAGGGATTATCTCAAGAAAAGACATACTTTGGGCTTTAGTGAAAAGACCAAAAGAAGAACTTTCTAAAATAAAAGCTATTGATATTTCTCCAAGAAAAATAGCAACAATATCCCCATTAAAAAACTTAGAGTATGCTATTAAAAAAATTAAAAAAGTCAAATTTGCGAGGCTTCCTGTGATTCATCAAGGAGAGTTAGTAGGATTAATCACATTAAAAGACATATTTAATTTTAATCCTGCTTTATTTCCTGAGATGAGAGAATACAATCAAATAAGAGAATGGGATGAAAAAATAAAGAGACTTAAAAAAGCTAAACAAAGAAGGATTTCTGAAGGAGAAGGAATTTGTGAAGAATGCGGAAATTTTGATTATTTATTTCATTTCAATGGAATGCTTGTTTGCAGTTCATGCATGAATTCCTAAATTTTAAAGTTGCTAGTGTTTTCCTTCTAAATCAAGATATGCTTTTGCTTGAGCTAAAAATTCATCGCATTTTCCTGCTAATTTTTCTTCATATTCTTCGATTCTTGAAGGAATTATCCATTTTTCATAAATAGCTCTCAAGAATTTCTGAAAAGCATTTTTTTCAAATTTTCCTTTATAATCTCTTAAAAGTATGCCTTTAATACTCATTTTAACATTTCCTTCATTTGTTTTTTCCTTTACACCATTTCTTTCAATCTCTATTTTTTTAAGTCCCAGAATTTTAAAAACAACTTTTACTTGCCACTTGAAGTAATCTGTGACTTCTTTAACTCCCTCCCATTCAATATCAATCTCTTTTGAATCTCCTTTAAGTTTTTCAACATACTTGGTTTCTATTAAAAATAATTCAAATTCTTCAACAAGCCAATCATAGCAAAATTTATAAAAATCTGGAAAATTGAATATTCCTACATATTTCAGACTGCTTGAAAAAATTGTGTCTTTTTCTGTCATTTTATAATCATTTTTATAAAATTTTACAAATAAAATAATAAAAAGTCATTTAAATATCTTACTTCTATTACCGAAATCCTTAAATATAATTCCCTTTACTTTTTTCATATGAAAAAATCAAAATTAAACGTGTTTGTCATCGTTATTGCAATTGCTATCCTTTATTCAATATCATTCGTTAATGCTATAGATGTTTCAATTGATAAGCTTGATTCTCAGGATGTTATAATTAAAGGATTAAATCAACCTGCAAAAATCAATCTTAATGTTACTAACAATGGACAGTCTGATAATTTTATTTTTTATAATTTGCTTGGTTTTATCATGGAACCAAAAGAATCAATATTTATTGGAAAGGGAGAATCAAAAATAATCACCTTAACAGTCTATCCAAGAAAAGATTTAGATGTTAAAAATTATTATGCCTTGCAGTACTTCATAAGAGCAGAAAGCGATAAATCTGAACAAGAAGAACAACTTGTTTTGAAGATTGTAGAATTATCTGATGCTTTTGAAATAGGCTCTGAAGATATAAATCCTTCTTCAAATTTTGCTCACATCTACATACATAATAAAGAAAAATTTAATTTTAAAGACTTAAACGTAAGATTTCTTTCTCAATTTTTTGATTTAAAAGAAACTCTTGACCTGAGTCCAAACGAAAAAAAAGAATTTACAGTTGAATTAAATAAAAACAATTTTAAAGAGTTAGTTGCAGGATTTTATACTTTAACAGCTAAAGTATCAATTGAAAATTTAAATGCAGAAATAGAAGGAAAAATTAGATTTGTTGAAGAAAATATCATAGAAACAACTGAAAAAAGTTCTGGAATATTAATAAACACTCATATAATTCAAAAAACAAATCAAGGGAATACAATTGAAAGTTCAGATACAATAATTAAAAAAAACATTATTTCCAGATTATTTACAAGTTTCAGCCCAGAACCAGATATAGTTGAAAGAAAAGGATTCTTTACTTATTACACATGGAATCAAAAAATAAAACCAGGAGAAACATTTGAAATAAGAGTAAAAACTAATTGGTTTTATCCATTGTTAATAATTTTATTGATTGCATTTATAGTTATTATGGTCAAACAATACGTTAATACAGATGTTCAGATAAGAAAAAAAGTTAGTTTTGTTAGGGCAAAAGGAGGGGAATTCGCACTAAAAGTAACTCTGCATGTTTATGCTTCTAAATACGTTGAAAGAGTTAATATTGTTGACAGACTTCCAAGTTTAATGAAAGTTTATGAAAGATTTGGAAGTGAAAAACCTTCAAGAATAAGTCATGAAGCTAGACTTATAGAATGGGATTTTGAAAAATTAGAAGCAGGAGAAGTTAGGATTTTATCCTACATAATTTACTCTAAAAAAATAGGAGTAATGGGCAAGTTTGCATTACCTCCTGCAACTGCAATATATCAAAGACTCGGAAAAATCAAAGAATCTGAATCAAACAAAGCTTTCTTTATTGCTGAGCAGAAATCAGAAGATATAGAGTAAATTATAAATATGTAATAAATGAAAAGGAAATTAATTGTTTATGATTGGGATGGAACTCTTGGAGATACTTTAATACCAACAGCAATGTTCTTTAATGATATGTTTGAGAAATTTGGTCATGTTAATAATCCTATCTATCCAATTCCATTAGAAAAAGAAAAAATAAGAAGAATTTTTAAAGCTCATACTATGACTGAATTTTTAATTCAAAATGAATTCTCTGAAGAGGAATGTCAAGAAGTATATTCTATATATACTCAATTGTTCAGCAGTCAAAAATATCCTGTAAGGACTTTTAAAGGAATAAAAAAATTATTGAAAAAAATAAATGAAAAACACAGGCAACAGATACTATCTCTTAACAGTGCAGAAAATATAATTCCAATACTAGAAAGAGAAGGAATTTCAATTAGTTTATTTGAATCTGTTATTGGAAAAGAAGAATTAGAAAAAAATTATGGCTCAGAAAAATCAAATTATTTTATTTATTTGTCTAAGGTTGAATCAATTCCATTAAGAGAAATTTATTTTGTTGGAGATTCTAATTATGATTTAGAATCTGCTCTTGAATCAGGAGTTAATTTTATTGGAGTAAACTATGGCTGGGGGAGATTTAAAGAAAACAATGGATTTCCTGTTGCATCTTCTCCTAAAAGATTAAGCGAGATTCTAACAATTCCTTGAATTAGAAATCTTTAAAAATTTAAAACAACTTTTAATTAAACTCAATTAACCCCCCGTAGCTCAGTGGTTAGAGCGCCTGGCTGTAGATTTTATCTAGGGTGGAGATTTCATATTCATTGAAAAACTGTGAAACCTGATAAGCCAGAATCCTGGAAGCAGCACCCGGGAGATCCCAAGTTCGAATCTTGGCGGGGGGATTTTTTATTTTATTTGAAATTAAAAAATGAAAAAATCCAGGAAAAAAAGATTAAGTTTTTTTAGGATATTATTTGAATTAATAATACTTTATTTATTTTCCAGCTTAATGTTTTCTTTAGGGTTGTTTACAGGAATAATGTATCTTTTCTCAATCTCACTGGCAGTATTCAACGGAGTTTTATTTAGAAAAAAAGGAATAGCATGGATGATAATTTTTGGAACTATGCTTACTTTTTTAGCTGGCAAATTTTTACTAATTACTTTAGGCAGTATACTAGCTGGAAATCTGCTCGGAGGGATTACATTTTTTTTAATAGCTGTCTTTATATGGACAAAAGGAAGAAAATTAAAAAAAGGTAAAAGATAAAACTCTAAAAATTATAATCTTAAAATAGTTTTATAATTTCGAAATGCTTATAAACTAGATATTTTTTAAGAAATCAATTTAAAAAACGAGGTTGATTTTAATGGAAGAAGAATTCAAAGAATTCGATGAAGAAGATTTTGATGAATTTGAAGATGAAACATCCATGGATGAATTAGATTTTTTAGATGATTGATTCTCTTTTTTATTTTTTCATTTTTTATTTTTTTACTTCAAAATAAATTCTATTATTTTCTTTGTTTAATTCCTTGTAATTTGTTTCAATTACTAATTCGATTTTTTTAGGATTTAACTTGCTAACCCATATATTTTGAACAAATATTGCTTTTCCATTGCCAATTTCTATTTCTCCTACAGAAATTTCTTTTATTTTCTTTCCATCAACAATTACTTTTACTCTCGATTCTGGAGCTTTTTTTAAGCCATTATTTTTTATTGTAATATTAATATCTAAGTACCTTGAATGCATCATTGCATTAGTTTCATTTGCTTCAAAAACTAAATCAGGAAGACTTTCTATTGAATAAAGCTTGTTGATTAACTCAATAGTATCATCTCCAATTACTTGCGAGCATTTAGTAAAGTTGTACATAACATTATTGGGATTATCAGAGTGAGTGAACCCTAAAACATGCAAGAGTTCATGAATAGCTACATTTGGCCTTTCACAATCAGAACTTTTTATTAAAAGGATAGTTCCGGAAAAAATAACATTAAAATTACCTGCTCTTACAACATGTGTTGGGCCTCCTTCTCCAGCAATAAACATCCCTTTTTTATAGTAATGAACAGTTTCATTACATGTAACAGAAATTTCTGCTTTTTCAAGAGTTTCATTAATAAATTTTAAAACAGTAAGATTTTCAATAATTTTAAATGCATCTTTCATGTCTTGTCTTTTTTTCAGGGAACAATTCTTATCAATATAATAAGTTATATTTTTCTCAGGAAATCTCATATTATCATAAAATTGCATTTTTTTAGATTCATTAATTAAATTAAAATTATAATTTACTGGCTTTACACTGAATTCCAGCTTAGAAAAAGGCTCAAAATAATACACTCCTAACAAAGAAATTATTATTAAAAGAAAAATTATGCTTAATAAATAATTAAAAAAATTAAAATTTTTTTCAGAATTATCTTTTTCAAACTTTTGAGTATTTTTCATCTCTAATATAAAAAATAATCAATTAATAAAATTATTGAAAAAAATAAAAAATAAAAAATAAAACAAAATTTATTCTGATTCAGATGAAGCCTCTGATTCTGGTTCACCTGCTGATTCAGAAGATTCTTCAGAAGACTCTTCAGCTGGTTTTTCTTCAACTGATTCGCTAGTTTCTGAAGCTTCAGTTTCAGAAGATTCTTCAGTTGATTCAGACTCAGCTGGTTTTTCTTCTGCTGACTCTGATTCTTCAGTTGATTCACTAGATTCTCCTGACTCTGAAGATTCTTCAGCTGATTCAGTTTCAGCAGCTGGTTGTTCAGATTCTTCAGTTGATTCACTAAATTCTCCTGACTCTGAAGATTCTGATTCAGAAGATTCAGCTTCATTAGTTTCTGAAGCTTCTTCAGCTGGTTGTTCAACTTCAGCTGATTCACTAGATTCTGAAGATTCTTCTACAACAGGTTCTTCCTGAATTGTAGCTTCATTTGTTTCTTGTTCTTCCATTTTTCATACCTCGTTTAATTACAACCAGCAAAAGAAAAAATCACTTTTAAAGTTTTGTATTTTTCAGTGGACTCATTATCATTAATTTAGCTTTTGATTATTTAAATTGAAAAGAAGGTTCTGTAAATTTATTGTTGGCATAACATCGGAATTTAACGAAGTCCAGCCGTTAGGCTGGATTTGGACGGAGCGAGGTGCAAACGTTCGGCGAAGCCCAAAAACTCAAAGTCGCGAGGATGCCGAAAATT
>CAYLHY010000007.1:0-21949 GCA_964383885.1 Candidatus Woesearchaeota archaeon | reverse complement strand
AATTATTCAAGCTTATTTAAGAACCCAGATTTAATTATTTCTTGTTTTTGGAATTTTCTTTTTCAAGTCTTTTTATAAAATTACTAATGAATTTTTTATTATTTATTTTTTTAACTTCAGTTAAGATGTAGTATTTTAAATTTCCAAGGGAATGTTTTTCTGAATTTATTTTTGCTCTAACTTTATTGAATATGTCTTCACTTAAAAGAATCTCTGTTTTTGAGTGATTTGCTAATCTTCTTGAAAGTGTTATCAGTGTTCCCATACTCATGAATTTAAGGAAGTTCTTTTCAAGAGTTGCTACAATAGTACCATAATTTATTCCTATTCCGTAATTTATTTTATGTTTTGCAATTCTATTGTAGGCATCTAAAATCTTTTTTATTTTTTCAGCTAATTTTACTGCTGGAATTTGATTATCAAAGGTTTTTGTTTTAACTGGAGCAAAAATAAAGAATATGTTTTCTTTACTTTGATAAATAGATGTTTTAGCTTCTTCTGCAAGATAAACAATTTTCTTGAAAATATCTTTTACAGCTTCTTTGTTTTTTATTACTTCAGATTCATTTTTTATTCTCAAACAGATTACACTTGCATTTTGCTTATGCCCTTTAATTGACAAAGATAATTCTGCTGGATTTTTAGTTGAAATTATTGAACTTACAGAAACTATGTCTTCATCTGTTGTTGTTTTTTTTGTTTTTTTTCTTGGGATTATTCTTCCTAAAAAAGTTTTTTTGTATCCTTTTTTATGAATTGTATATGCTACAAATCCTAAAACCAGAATCATAAACAACCAGATAAAAGAACTGAAGAAGCTTATTCCAGAGGATTTTTCTATTGTAATAGCATCTCCAGTAAGCATAACTTTTGTTGATAATTTATCTTGATGATAAGGAATAATTTCTACATTATATTCTCCGTCTGGAGCACTTAGAGTGTATTTCTGAGAATCTCCTACTTTTATATAAACAGGTATTTCGTTAGTTGAGTTTCCGATTTTAATTGCAAGAGTTTTATTATAAGGAACATTGCCTATATTAGTTAAAACAAGAGTTCTGTTTATAAGTTCTGTTTTAATTGCTTCTTTTTCAATTATATTGAATTTTGCTTCAGCTTCTAATCCTTCAGATTCTGCATAAACACTCCATTCTGCAGCAGGTTCTTTGTAGGATATAGGAATAATATAAACTTCATCTGTTTTTAATTCTGATTGATCAATTAATTTTCCATCAGAGTTTCTTATTTTAAGAACAGCATTTGAAGAAATTTTTTCTCCTGTTTGATCATGAAGAATTACTCTTATTTTGTAATCTTCTCCTGGAGTTGCTGTTTTATTTTCAAAATATATTTCTAAACTTGTAGGAACTTGAGTTATTTCTATATTAAATTCTGAAATTCCTTGATTTGAAATATTATCATCTGGGCCTTTTTCATAAACATTTATCCTTAATAAATAAAGTCCTGCTTTAGTGTCTTCTGGAAGAGAAAAATTTAAATCAATAATTCCGTCATTGACAGTATCAGTTAATTTAAAAATCTCAGAGAGTTTTTCGTTTATTACACTTAAATCAACAAAACCTTTTACATTTTCTTTGTTTTCTTTTACAGCTCTTCCTTTTATGATTATCTCTTCTTCAGGCGCAAAAGATTCTTTTTCTAACTCAACATCTATATTTATTGCATTTGAAATTCTAAATTCATTTGTTAAAACAAAATCCTCACCTAAAACAGGTTTTATGACGCAGGTTCCTGAAATCTCTTTAGTGAAACTTTTTATTAAGGGTATTGCTATTGTTATTTTTTGTTCATCTCCTGCTGGTAAGGAGATATATTGTTTATGAACTTCAGATTCAGCTCCATTGCATATTAATTTAACAGAAAGAAAGTCATTTATTTCAGTATTTGTAGCTATTTTTAATGGTATTTTAATAACATCTCCTAAACTGTATAGTTCTTTTGGCTGTTGATTAAGAATAATATCTGCAGAAATACATGGCATTACTAATATGTACATTAAAAAAATACTTATTAAAATTTTTTTCATTTTCTTTATAAAAGAATTAATTTATATTTATAAATATTTAGTAGATAAAACATTACTCAGAGAGTTCTGTAAACTTATTTCTTTTTCTGAAAAAAAGTTTGAGCTGAGATGTAATGATTGAATCAAAGGTTATAAAGTTGAAGAGTTGAGTTTGAGTTTTATGTTATTCGAAAATACAAATATTTATAAAAAATGAATAATACTATTCATTAAGTGAATAATATGAGAAAGAAAACTTTACTTAAAATTATGAATTTATTCAGAATGAATTTAGACAGGGGTTTAACCATATTAGAGATTTCTAAAAAACTCAAAATTGGTTATAGGCCTGCATACAATCATATTAATGAAATGTCAACTGAAGGAATAACTATTATTAAAAAAGTTGGAAAGGCCAAACAATGTTTTTTGAACTTAAAAAGCGAAAAGGCAAGGCATATTTTAGGAGAAGTAGATATGCTTAGAAAAGAAAAGGTGTATAAAAAAGAAATAAAACTAAAAAACGTTCTTGAAGAATTAATTAAAAAATTAACTGAAAAATATATTTCTGAGGTACAATCAATAGTTCTCTTTGGTTCTTATGCAAAAGGAAAGGCGTTGAAAGATTCTGATGTAGATCTTTTGTTTATTGTAACTGATATTAAAAACAAAGAACTTAGAGAAGAAATAGAAAGAGAATGTGCAAGTTTTCAATATTCTCATAGTGTAAAAATAAGCCCAATAATAACTGATGTTAAAGAATTCAGGAAAATGTTAAGAGCAGAAGAGCTAAACGTTGGTAAGGAAGCAAGAGATTATGGCATTGTTTTGTATGGTTCTGAACTCTTTTGGAGGCTTATAGCATGAAAAGAACAGACTTTTTGAAAAGAAAAATTAAAACTCATTTGAGAAAAGAGCAATTATTAGAAGATAGAGAATATACAAAATTAGAGAGGCTATATTCAGCAAAAGCAAGGAAGAATTTTACAGTTGCAAATATATTAATAAAAATCTCAGACGAGGATAAATTAAAGAGAGTTCTTAAACTAGCAGAGGGTTTTGAAATGTTTGATTGGGTTATTATTGTTGCTTATTATGCAATGTACACTTCAGCTTTAGCAGCTTTGTCAAGAATTGGATTTAAATCAAAAAGTCATGCTGCTACTTTAGCTGTACTTGAATATTATTATGTACATCAACAAAAAGACCTCGAAATAGGGCATTTACATAAATTATCAAAAGCATACAGATTAAGTAAAGAGCTAATAAATAAATTAATTCAGACAAAAACAAGAAGAGAAACAGCACAATATGATGCAACTTCCTCAATTTCAAGAGAAAATGCTAAAGCTGCTTTAAGAGATGCTGATGAATTTATAACAAGGATCGAGAAGATTTTGGCTTAGTATTCTTTAATAAATTGATTTATAATTTTCTATTCTTTTTTGTATTTTAATCTCCTCCTTTCAAGATGGCGTGCGGAATTTCTGCTAACATATAGCAGATAAAAAAGTTGCCGAAAGCAATTTGAGTATCTGAAGGTGAAAAACTATTTATCTATTGTTCAATGACCGAATGAATGTGAGGCAAGCAAAATCTTTGATTTTGCACAGAATTTACAGAACCATCAGATGTAAGATTTAAAAATATGTTTTTCATTAAGAAGATATGAATGAAAAAAAGAGTAAAATTAAGTTTAATCCTTGGGATGTTGAAGGAGAGGTTAATTATGATAAACTTGTAAAAGAATTTGGAGTTGAACCTTTAAAGAATCTTCCTAAGGTTTTTATGGAAAATGTTCTTTTTAGAAGAAAAGTTGTATTTGCTCATAGAGATATTCAAAGAATTTTGTTGGCTGCAAGAGATAAAAAGCCATTTGTTTTAATGACAGGATTAATGCCTACTGGAAAATTTCATATAGGACATATGATTCTTGCTCAACAATTTCCTTTTTGGCAAAAACTCGGAGCAAAGCTTTACATTGCAGTTGCAGATATAGAAGCGTATAATGCAAGAGGACAGAGTTTAGAAGAAAGCAGAAAAATAGCTGTTGAACAGTATATATTGAATTACATTGCTTTAGGTTTAAAACCTAAAAATCTTGATATTTATTTTCAAAGCAATAGAAGTTCTAATGCAGAAAAATCAAATGCTTATTACAGATTACAGAACTTATTTGCAAGATACTCTACTTTTAATGAATTTAAGGCAGTTTATGGTGAAATAACTCCTGGAAAAATGATTTCTGCTCTTTTACAAGCTTCAGATATGTACCACCCTCAGCTTAAAGAATTTGAGGGGCAAGTACCAACTCTAATTCCAGTTGGAATTGACCAAGACCCTCATATTAGAATAGCAAGAGACATGGCAAACAGAATTAAAGATTTTAAATTTACTCCAATTTCCTCTACTTATAATTTATTTATTCCTGGGTTAGGCAGAGGAAAAATGTCTGCAAGTAATCCTAGTTCTTATATTGCTATGACTGATTCTCCAAAAGAAGTTGAGAGAAAAATTAAGAAATATGCTTTTTCAGGAGGACAACCTACTGTTGAGGAACATAGAAAAAAAGGAGGTAATCCTGATATAGATGTGAGTTTTCAATATTTAAAGATGTTTTTTGAACCAGATGATAAAAAACTAAAAAAACTTGAAGAAGATTACAAAAGTGGAAAGTTATTAACAGGAGAATTAAAACAATATACAATAGATAAAATAAGTCAATTTTTAGAAAAACATCAAAAAAACAGGGAAAAAGCTAAAAAGATGCTTGATAAATTTTTAGTAAATTAAAATGAAAATTTTAACATTACATGTTGATTATATTAAGTTTAAGGCTTTGAAAAAAGCCTTGAAAAATATAAGTGATTTAAAGGAAAATGAAAAAAAAGGCAGTGCAAAAGAAGCTTTAGTTGTAATGATTGCTGTTGAAAAAACTGATTCTAATGTTGAAAAGTCTGTTGCTGAATTAATTAAACAAATTAAAGATGTAGCAAGTCAAGTAAAAACAAAAAATATTGTTTTATATCCTTATGCGCACTTATCCAGTAATCTTTCAAATCCTGATACTGCTCAAGAAGTTTTGGAAAAAGCAGAGAAGCTGTTGGAAAAAGAGAAATTTAAAGTTACTAAAGCTCCTTTTGGTTATTATAAAGAATTTGAATTAAAAGTTAAAGGACATCCTTTATCTGAGTTAAGCAGAGAAATTATTGTTTCTGAAGAAGGCAAAAAATTTAAGGAGAAATATGATCCTAAACAACTTCTTAGAGAAATTTCTAAAAGCAAATTAGATACTTCTAAACTTAAAGAAAATGACCATAGAATTATAGGACAGCAAATGGATTTGTTTAGTTTTAATGAAACTGCTCCTGGAATGGTTTTTTGGCATAATAATGGTTTAATAATCTACAAAGAATTAATTAAATTTTGGAGAGAATTGCATAAAGAAGCAGGTTATCAGGAAATAAAAACCCCTCAAATTTTAGATAAAAAATTATGGCAGATTTCAGGACACTGGGAAAAATATAAGGAAAATATTTTTTTAACTGAATATGAAGGAAGAGAATTTGCAGTTAAACCAATGAATTGCCCAGGAGGAATGCTTGTTTTTAAAAATTCTCCTAAAAGTTATAGAGACCTGCCTTTAAGAGTTGGAGAATTAGGTGTTGTTCACAGACAAGAATTATCTGGAGTTTTAGGAGGATTGTTTAGAGTCATACAATTCACTCAAGATGATGCTCATATTTTTTGCAAAGAAGAACAAATAGAAAGAGAGATTTTCAAGATTATGGAGCTTGTAGATAAAGTCTATAAAAAATTTGGGTTTAAGTATCATGTAGAACTTTCTACAAGGCCTGAAAAAAGAATTGGAAGCGATAAAATCTGGGATAAAACTGAAAAAGCATTAGAAAATGCTTTGAAAAAGAAAAAATTAAAGTATAAGATTAATAAAGGAGAAGGAGCTTTTTACGGCCCTAAAATTGATTTTCATTTAAAAGATTCTTTAGGAAGAACATGGCAGACAGCTACAATACAATTGGATATGTCTATGCCAGAGAGATTTGAATTAGAATATACTGATAAGGACAATAAAAAGAAACGCCCTATTATGCTGCATAGAGTTATTTATGGTTCTTTAGAGAGGTTTATAGGAATTTTACTTGAACATTTTAATGGAAGACTTCCTACATGGCTTGCTCCTGTGCAAGTTAGGATATTGAATTTTACAGATAGAAATTTAAAAGCAGCTGAAAAAGTCTATAAAAAAATAAAAGAATCAATACCAGAAGTTAGAATTGATTATGATTTCTCGCAAACAACTATTCCTTCTAAAGTTAAAAATGCTGAATTAATGAGGGTTCCTTATATAATTGTTATTGGAGATAAAGAAGAAAAACAAAAAACTCTCAGCATCAGAGAAAAAGGAAATAAAAAACTGAAAAATTTAAAACTTGAAGAATTTATTTCTAAAATCAAGAAGGAAATTAAAGAAAGGATGTAAATAGAAAATCTTATAAAGATTCCAAAATACTAAGTAATATATACTCCCCAGAATTGCTTTGACAATTCTGGGTTTTTTATTAGTTAAGTTTATAATTAGTGTTTTTGTTTTTTTTAAATGTCCAAAATAATAGTGTTTATTGATGGAAGCAATTTATACCACATTCTTAAGAATCTTTACAAAGGTTCTAAAAGACTTTTTGATTTTGATTTCGAAAAATTCATAATGCAACTTATTTCTAAAAATGACGAATTAATTAGAACTTATTATTACACTGCTCCTCTTGACAGAGAAAAAGATGAGGAAACTTATATAAAACAACAAAAATTCTTTGCAGAATGCAAAAGGAAAAAAATAAAAATGAAATAAGGTATATTGTTAAAGAAGATGATATTCATCTTGCAGTTGACATGATTAAATTAGCTTATAATAATGCTTATGATAAAGCGATTTTAGTATCTTCTGATGGAGATTTTATTCCTGTAATCAATACTATTAAGGAAATAGGTAAAAAAGTAGAGAATATAGGATTTCCTAATAAATTCTCATGGCATTTAAAACAAAGTTGTGATAGTTTCAGACAATTAACTAAAGAAGAATTAAATGATTGTTTCGTTTAAAATGAATTTCCAATTTTATGTAGAAAAATTACTCAACTCAGAGGAATTTAAAAAATTCAAGCAAGAAAATAAAGATTCTTTCCCAGCATCTGCTTTTTTTATTATAGATAAACAAGGTTCAGATAACAAACAACATTTTGATTTTTTTGTTCCTTCTAAGAATAAAATGTTTAGTTTTAAAGTTGAAGAAAATTGCAAAATAGTTCCTGTTGAGATGGTTGATAGTTCAACAATTAAAAAAGAGAATGCTATTGAAATGAATCATAATTTTGATTTTAATGATGTAGAACAAAAAATTTTAAATGAAATGCAGATCAGAAAAATTAATAATACAATACAAAAGTTACTTTTGAGTTTGCAGAGAAAAGAAGGAAAGGATTTTATCTTAGTTACTGTATTTATTTCTAACATGGGGCTTTTAAAAGCAATTATAGAAGTAGAAAATCTAAGAGTTATTGAATTTGAAAAAAAGAGTTTCTGGGATTTTTTAAAGATTAAGAGGAATTCAGGGAGATAATAAAAATTTAAAATTTAGTCTTTATTTTGGTTTTTCAGTTTTGCAGATTGCAAGTAACTTGATGATTTTCCTAAGTATGCTTGTTTAACTTCTTCGCTGGGTTTAACGAGTTTAAGTTTTCCTTCTTCTAGCAGTTTTTTAAATAAAATTGATTTTTTCATAGTAAAGTTCTACTCCTTTTATTATAACATGTTCTTTTTCAATTTCTTTAATGAGTAGACCTTTCCTGTCAAACTTCCCTATTTTAACACTTACCCTTGAATCGATTTCTTCGATCTCTCTTTTTACGTCTTTGTTTATTGTTTCTATATAAATATCTATATCGCTTTCTTTTGTTGCTGTTTTTCTTGCATAAGAGCCGAATAAAATCGCCAGATTTATTTTTCTATTTTGAATTATCTCCTGAATTATTTTTCTTAAATAAGGGTATTCTTTTAATATCTCAAGCAACTTGTAATGTTCTGTTATTAGTGCAAATTGAAGAGCTTCCAAAGTTTTTTTCAAAAAATAAACTTTATTCCTTCCTTCTTTTTTATAATCTACAACATTTTTATTAAACAATTCATTAATTTTTCTTGCTATGGTTGTTTGGTTTGTATTTAATTCCTTAGCTAAACCTCTAATATGATTTTCTTTTTTAAGCAAAGATTCCATAATTTTTATTTTGTAATAATTTTGTGACATATGTAACATTATTGTTACGATAATATTTAAATCTTTCTATCAGCGAGCTGTGGAATTAGGCATAATATTAGAATTTTTAGGATACTCATTATTTATAGTCACACACAAGTAGTAACAAATCGAAAGATTTATAAAGAATTAATGCCTATTTTTAGTGTATGAATTACAAACATTACACTCAAAAAAAAGAGGGTTTTGAATACTATAAAAGAAAAGTAGAAAATTTAGAGAAAGAAGTATATTCTTTAAAAAAGAGAGAGAAAAAGAGAAAAAGAAAACAGCAAATTGGACAAGTTTCAGGCATTGCTGGAGCTGCTGGTGCAGCTGTAGTTACTAAACTTGCATTAGAGGATATTCTTAAAGGATTTGGTGAAAGTGTTGGAGGACTTGTAGATGCTGTTAAAACTGCTGACGCTATTATGAATGTTGGTGTTCAAAAAGATAAGACACTTATGAATTCTTATTTATCTAAAATTTCACCAGATGTTAGAAAAGCATATGAAAATGCTAACTCTCAAAATTATTTTAAAAGAGTTACAGAAGCAGGCAGAACTGCTTTAGAGACTATGAGTAGAGGATTTGAAAATTTCCCTGGAAATCAATCAAAACCAATTAAGGGATTAAAAAAAGTCAGAAAGTGGATAATTGAAAAGACTCGTGCTCCGTTTGAGAGCAAGAATCATAAAGGAGAGACTAAAATAAGAGGAACAGAACATTATGATAGAAATTATAATCAATTAGCTGAATTAAAAGCAGATGCTTATAGAAAAAGAAGAGATATTCAGAATGAAATGATTAGAGTTGCTAGAACTGCAGAGATTAACAAACAAAAAGGAAATTTAAAAGCAGCTGAAAAAGGAGTAAAAGAATTTGAGAATCTTGCTAAAACTTATGCTTATATCTCTGAAAAATTTATTGACGAGATTAACTCTCTTGGTGTAAGAGAAATTAACAATGATGCTATTGTTGAACAAAGAATGCGTGAAGCTGAAAAATATGGCATAGAAAGAGATAATTTTGATGGATATGCTGATGGAGTATTTTTAGCAGGATTAGTTGCTGCATCTGCATTAGGTTATTATGCAGGTAGAAAACTTGGAAGAAGTGCATACACTATTGCCAGGCCTATTGCTTATACAGCAAAAGCTTTATATCAAGGAAGTAAGAAATTATCAAAAAAGACTCTAAAAACAGCAAAATTACTGAAAAATAAAGCTGTAAATAAATTTAAAAAGAAAAACAAATAATTAATATAAAATGGAAACACAAAAATTACATTTAATTAAGGCCCTTACATGTGATGAAAAAGAAAGTATAAAAAATATTGCAAAAAAACTGAGAAAAAACAAGGATAGAAGAATTTTTGTTGTTGATTCTAAAGGGAAATTAAAAGGGATTATTACTACAACTGATATTGCATATAAGGGGTTTGAAAAAAATGACTTAAAAGCAGAGAATATTATGACATCAAAAGTAAAAGCCATTGAAAAAAAAGACAGACTTGAAAAAGCTTTAGAAATTATGAATGATTTACAGACATTTGTTTGTCCTGTTGTTGATAAAGGAAAAATAATTGGATTAATCTCTTATCATGATGCAATTAATTATTTATTCAGTGGAAAAAATAAAAAATAAATAAAATGGGATTAGAAAAATATTTGACAAAGGCAATTGCTGAAACAAGAGCTAGTTTTTCTTCTAATAAAGAGAAATGGGCTGATTATTTGACTAAATATGAGTTAAAAGAATATTTTGAAGGAGTCTCAGAAGAGCAAAAAAAGAAATTAAGAGGAACTCTTGAGAAAAAATTAGAAGAGGCTAAAGAAAAATTTGACAGTGAATTAAGAGGAATTGGAAGAAAAATAACCTCTAAAGGTTCAATGGGTGCTATGTTAGGTGCAGATGTTCTTTCGTATTTTACAAATGTAGGACTTAATACAATTGGAAATGTTATGTATCCTCTTTATTTAGTAAAAACACTTTCTGAAATTCCTGCATTATATAAATACTTTAAAAAGACTAAAGACTGGTATGGAGCATTAAAGCATATGCTGCTTAAACCAGTTAGAATGGTTTTGCCATTTTTAGGAGCAGCTTTTGAAGCAGGCTCATTTGACAGAATGGTTAGAAAAAGAATAATTAAAGAAGCTAAATATTCTTTCTTAAAAGATATTGGAAAATATATCCCTATAACTGAGAAAATAAAAGAAAAATTAAAAAAACCTGTCTTTGAAATTGTATCAAAACCTGTTAAAAAAGCAGCTTAAAAAACTTAAATTTTTGGTTTTTCTGCTATAAAATTAATCATTAATTCTGAATTGTGAGTAGAGAGGATTTTAAAACCTGCTTTTTTGAATAAATTATGGATTTCAGGTTCATCAAATAAATAATAATATCTTTTTCCTTTGTCTGTCCATCCAATGTATCTTTCTTTTGTTTTGTATCTCTTAAAACGCTTTGAATTTTTATTCCAGACTCCTATTAATGCTCTAGCTCCTGGTTTTAAAACTCTGAATAATTCTTTTATGATTTTTTTATGTTCTTTAGGAGGAGTGCAATGTATTGCTGAAATTGAAATAGCACCATTAAAAAAATTATCCTTAAATGGGAGTTTTGACATGTCTGCTACAAAAAATTCTGCAGGAATTCTTAATTTTTTTGCTTTTTTTTCAGCAAGTTCTATCATTTTTTCAGAAAAATCCACTAAATACATTTTTGTGTTTTTTATTTTCATTAAATGCCTTCCGCTTCCTGAACCTAAATCAAGAACTTTTCCTTTTTGTTTTTTTAAGAATTCTTTAGATAACTTACTTGGAGTTTTTTTGAATTCATGCCATTCAGGAGCAATTTTTTCCCAAATTTGTTTCTGCTCTTTAATCAAAGTTTTCATAAATAAATATCATACAAAAGGTTTATATTCTTTTGGAGAGACAGCTCTAAAACATCTCATAATTATTTCTGGCTTTTCTTTAAGATTTAGCCTAAAATTATTATATTCTTTTATATCTTCAAAATAAACTATATTAAAAACTCCTATGTTTTTTACAGAGACTCTTTCATCTGCTGAATTTGAAGCAGTTTTTGGATTTAAAGTATCATGAAATATTATTAAGTATCTTCTGCTTTTTGATATGTTTTTTTCTTGTTTTTGTTTAATTATATTAAAACACTTTTCTAAACTCATTTTTTTACATTACACTAATAATTTAAAAGTATTGTTTTAGTTGAAAATATATGCAGATTCCAAAAAAAGGAGAAATTAGAAAACCAACTAGAACTCTTTCAGGAGTTACTCCAGTAGCTGTTATGCTTCCTCCTAAAAAATGCGAGCACGGTTGCTGTGTTTATTGCCCTAGTTTAGATGTTCCTCAGAGTTATACACCAAAAAGTCCTGTTTTTTTAAGAGCTAGTTCTGTTAATTATGATTCCTATAAACAGGTTTTAGGAAGATTAAAAGCTTACAAAGCAATGAATCATCCTACTGATAAAATTGAATTAATTATCATGGGAGGGACTTTTTTGCAGTATCCTGAAGAATTTCAATATAAATTTATTAAAGGATGCTATGATGCATTAAATGGAAAAAAATCTAGAACATTAGAACAAGCTAAAAAACTCAATGAAAAAGCTAAACACAGATGCGTGGCTTTATGCATAGAGACAAGGCCTGATTGTTGTATAGAATTTATTGATAGAATGAGGGAATTTGGATGTACAAGAGTTGAATTAGGAGTGCAGATTATTGATGATAATATTTACAAGTTAATTAAGAGAGGACATAGTGTTAAAGATGTTATTAATGCAACAAAGGCATTAAAAAATGCAGGATTTAAAGTAGGATATCATATTATGCCTGGTTTGCCTGGAAGTAATTTAAAAAAAGACTTAAAATTATTTAAGAAATTATTTAAAAATCAGAATTTTAGGCCAGATCAATTAAAAATATATCCTTGTCAAGTGATGCCTTGTTCAGAATTAGAAAATTGGTATTTTAAAGGAAAATACTTTCCCTACACTAAAGAACAAACACAAAAACTTCTTATTTCAATGCTTAAGTATGTTCCAAGATATTGCAGAGTTATGAGAGTTATGAGAGAGATACATCCAGATTATATTACAGCAGGAATAAAAAGAATTGATTTAAGAGCTGAAATTGAAAAAGAATTAAAACAAAAAAATATTGAATTAAAGGAGATTAGAGCCAGAGAAATAGGATTGATTTTAAGAGATAAAAAAGAAATTAATTTAGATTTAAGATTAAAAGTTACTAAATATAAGGCTTCTGATGGAAAAGAGTATTTTTTAGAAATTGTAAATAAAGATGATGTGCTTTTTGGGTTATTGAGGTTAAGGATTTTTAAAGAAAATAAAATTAAAAAGGCAATTATAAGGGAATTGCACGTTTATGGGCAAGCAGTAAATCTTGGAAAAAGTAATAAAAAAGCTGTTCAGCATAGAGGAATTGGAAAATGGCTTTTGAATGAAGCTGAGAAAATTGTAGAACAACTAAAAATTAATAAACTTTTAATTATTTCAGGAGTAGGAGTGAGAGAATACTACAAAAAATTAGGATATAAATTAAATTTAAAAGAAAAAGGAGAATATATGTATAAAATAATAGATTGAAAATGAAATATAAAGATGTGGTTATACAATATCCAAAAGCTTTTGAAGAAAAGAAAAAAAGAATCATTAATGCTGGTTCAAAAAATCTCCATGTTTTGAGTGATTTTGACAGAACTATTACTTCTGGAACTACTCCTGAAGGAAAGAGAACTGAGACAGTTATATCTAAATTAAGAAGCGACCCTAAGTATTTAGGAGAAGAATATCTAAAAAAAGCACATGAATTATTTGATATTTATCATCCAATTGAAATAAGTACTGAAATTCCTTTTGAAGAAAAAAAAGCAAAAATGTATGAATGGTGGATGAGACATTTTGATTTACTTGTTAAATATAAATTCAATAAACAAGTAATAAAAAAAGTTGTTGAAGAAAAACCATTAAGATTTAGAAAAGGAGCTTTAGAGTTTATTAGTTTATTGTATTCTAAAGATATTCCCCTTATTTTTATGTCTGCTGCTCCAGGAGATTTGTTGATAGAGTATTTAAAAAAGAATCATCTTTTAACTCCAAATGTACATGTTATTTCAAATAGATATGAATATGATGAAAAAGGGAATGCAGTTAGAATTCTTGAACCAATAATTCATGTATTGAATAAATCAGAGGTGTCTTTAAAGGACTTTCCATTATATGAACAAATAAAAAACAGAAAAAATATTATTTTATTAGGAGATGATGTTAGTGATGCTGAAATGGCTGAAGGTTTTGATTATAATGATATTATTAGAATAGGTTTTTTAAATGAAAATATTAAAGAGAGATTAAATACTTTTAAGGATAAATTTGATGTTGTTATATTAAATGACGGAAATATGGATTTTGTTAATGATTTAATTAAGGAAATAAAGTAAATTTAATTTAATTTATTAGCTGTTATTCTTTATTTTGTCAAATACCTTTCTAAATCATTGTAGTCTTTTTTTCTGTCTAATAAACAGACTAATATTATATTTGGTTCAATGACTGCATAAATAAGACGAGTCTCTTTTTTATTTATTGAAAGCCTGATTCTAAAAACTTTAGAATATTTTTTTGAGTGAATTCTTTTGTATCTAAAAGGATTTTGTTTTATTAATTTTATCTTTTCTTGAATAATTTTTTTAGTTTTTGAATCTAATTTTTGAACTTGTTCTGCAAATATTTTTAATGCCTTTATTTGATAAGGCATTTTATTCCAAAAGAATCTTATTTAATTCTTCTTCAGATATAAATTCCTTATTTTTTATAGAAACCTCTATTAAATTATCTATTAAATCAATTTCATCTTCATTAAAATTTTCATCAAAAGGGTTTTTTTCAAATATTTTCTCCCTTATACTTTCTGAGATTAATTCCTGTATATTTCTGAATCCAAAATTTTTAGCATAATTTTCTGCTGCACTATGAAGATTTTTTGGGAGTTTTAGATTTATCTGCTTTGTTTTCATGGTATCTATAGATATTTAAATGTTTTGTTTTTTAATTCTGTTTTTAGTCTTATTTGAAAACCTTGTTGAATTCAGAATAAAAACGCCCCGGCCGAGATTCGAACTCGGGTCACAGCCTCGAAAGGGCTGTATACTTGGCCTCTGTACTACCGGGGCTATAGGATTTAGCATGAAATTTAATTTATAAAGCTAACTATAAAAAACAAAAATAAAAAAATAAAAAGAAATTATTGATCTTTCCAAGCAACAAATCCTATTGCTACTAAGTATAGAATTAAACCTACTTTAGGAATTATTATTGAAAGACTAAACCATCCAGGGTATTTTCTTTTTTCAAAGACTTTCCACGTGGCAATTATGCTTAAAACTGTTAAAGCAATCCATCCAAGAATAGGTATTAACACTAAAAATACCCATGCCCAATGAAAACCTCCTAGTTGCAGTATCAGTGATACATTTGCAAAAGGAATCCATGCTAACCAAGGATATTTGTGCTTGAGTTTTTTAGCTATAGTCTGCCAAGATAAAGCAGAGTATATGTATATAGCTAAAATTAGCAATAAAGATGTGATTACCCCTAGTGTAAGAAATATCCCTCCTAAAGCACTTCCTACACTTGTAGTCATTATTTGAATTATGTCCATTTGTTCCACCTCCTTTCATGCATTTATTAAATTTCTCTAAATTGAATGAGCCTGCTCCAGGCAAATCACTGCGTGGATTTGACTAGCTTACTCAAATGAGCCTGCTCGGATTTGAACCGAGGACCCCCAGCTCTCTTAGACGAATCCAAGAGATAAACACTCCTCATGGAGTGTCGTCATATAAGACTGGTGCTCTAACCAGACTGAGCTACAGGCTCATTACAAGCTCAGGATGGTTTGCCTATTCCCTGCATCATGGCTTTAACCAGACTGAGCTACAGGCTCATTCTTATTTAAAATTATCAAAGAATTAAATTATATTTAAAGGTTTCCTATAACAAGCAAGAAGTTTAATCATTATTATTTTTTACTTTTTCCAAAGAATGTTAAAATAGAGAATCAAGCAATAGAATTGTTACATTTATATATGTTATCTTTTACTATATTCTTATGATAATAGGTTTAGTTGGAAAGCCTTCTGCAGGAAAAAGCACTTTTTTTAAAGCAGCTACTCTAGCAGAAGTAGAAATAGCTTCTTATCCTTTTACAACTATAAAGCCTAATCATGGAATAGGGTATGTTAAAGTAGAATGTATAGATAAAGAATTTGGTGTTAAATGCCAGCCAAAGCATGGATTCTGCATAAACAGCAATAGATTTGTTCCTGTAGATATTATAGATGTTGCAGGTTTAGTTCCTGGAGCATCAGAAGGCAAGGGATTAGGAAATCAGTTTTTAGATGATTTAAGAGAAGCAGATGTTTTTATACATATAGTTGATAGTACAGGAAAAACTAATGCAGAGGGCAAGGTTCTGCCAGAAGGCCAAAAATATGACCCTTGTAATGATATAAGGTTTTTAGAAGATGAGTTAAATAAATGGTTTTTTAATATTCTTGTTAAAGTTTGGAAGAGTTTTGCTAAAAAAGCTGAAGCTGAGGAAGATAATTTAGTAAAAAGCATTGCAAAACAATTTTCTGGTTTAAAAGTTAAGGAAGAACATGTTAAAAAAGCTTTTTTAAAATTAAATCTTCCTGAGAGAATCAGTCAATGGACTGAAGAGCAATTAATGGATTTTGCAAGCATATTAAGGGCTGAAAGCAAGCCAATGATTATAGCTGCTAATAAAGCAGATTGTCCTGAGGCAAAAGAAAACATTAAAAGAATGCAGGATACTTTTCCTGAATTAATGATTTATCCTTGTTCAGCAGATTCTGAGCTGGCTTTAAGAGAAGCAGCTAAAAAAGGTTTAATTGAGTATATTCCTGGAGAAAAAGACTTTAAAATTGTAGAACAACTCTCTGAAAAGCAAAAATCTGCACTAGAAACTATAAAAAGAAATGTATTAGATGTTTATGGAGGAACAGGTGTTCAAGAAATACTTAATTTAGCTGTCTTTGATTTACTTGAATACATAGCAGTGTTTCCTGCAGGAGCTAAAAAACTTGCAGACAGCAAAGGAAATGTTCTTCCTGATTGTTTTTTAATGCCTAAAGGTTCTACTGCTTTAGATTTTGCTTATTTTTTGCATACAGATTTCGGAAAAAATTTCATAAAAGCAATTGATGTTAGAACAAAACAAGCTAGAGGAAAGGATTATGTATTGAAACATAGAGATGCCTTAGAGATTATAACTAGATAATATTTTTGATATTTTGAAAGAATTTAGAAGAAAATTTATTGTTTTTCAGGTTTTTTCTTATTTTTTTCAGTTTTTTTTCTCTTTTTTCATATCTTTAATATTAACTTCAAGGCTTTTTTGTTCATACCATTTTTTGAAATTTTGATCTGTTTTTCCTGAGTTTTTTAATTTAATCCACTCAAGGTATTTTTCTGCTTCTTCTTTTGAGATTTCTTTATTGCTATCTACATCTACTTCTTGCAGAACTTTAAGTCTTTCTTTATAAGTATCATATGCTTTCAAAACTTTTTCTATTTCTTTACAAGTTTGAAATTCAGAAACCTTTGGCATGAAAAGTCTCATGTCTCTAATTCTTTTTATTTGTTTTTCATATGATTCTTTTAATCTTTTTAGTAATTTATTACGTTCTTTTAGATTAATTACGTATTTTTTTATTAATTTTTGCTGTTTTTGTTCATAATCACTTAGTCTTTTTTGAGCTCTTTTAAAAATTTCACTTACCTTCTCAGTGTGTTCTTTACTTATTTCTTCTAATGTTAATTTTTTTACAGGTTTTGAAGATTCAACTGCTTTTTTATTTTCTTCTGAGTATGATTGATAAGCTCCAGCTAAAAAAATCATTCCAGCTAAAGCGTATTCTCTTATTTTCATCTTAGAATCTTCCTCCAACATTTAGTGTTACAGTATAAGTTCCTTTTGAGTTTAAGTCTTTTCCTTTATTTGCAGCACTCCAATTAGTGTAATTTCCTCTAAGTGTAGCATAAAGCCATTTATTGAAATTAATTGTAAAACCTACTCCTAAATCCAATCCATTAAATGAGTTCTTTTCATTAATATTAAATTCAGTTCTATTAACTTTTCCTCTTGAATTGAATCTTTCAGTTGTTCTTCTTATTCCTGCATTTAAATCCATCTCAAATAACTTGCTTTCAATTAAATTAAATTTAAGTCCTCCACCTAGAGATGATAAACTTGTATCAGTGTCAGAGTATCCAATAGATTCTTTTTTCTTGATATCGTTCTTTCTTCCAGATTCATAAAGTAAATATCCGTATGGGAAATCCACTCTAATTCCAGTTACTTCTGCAGGACCAAGTGATTCTTTTGTTTTACTAGAATCTTGGAATAATTTTCCGTAATAAAGACCTATACGAGTTTTTCTTTTTATTTTTTCTTGAGGACTTTGTTTTGTTTTATTGTACTCTTCATTACTGTAATTTCCAGAGATATTAGAAGTTTCAGAAAGCCAAATTTCAAGCTCTTTATTTTGTTCATCAGTAACTTTTAATAATTCTCTCTCAAGTTTTCTTCTTTCTTCATCTAGTTTTCTTATTGTTCTAGCTTCTGGACATAATCCTCTTTGTTTTTCAGTGTAAAATCCATCAACTTTTTCAGTTGTTTTTCTGAATTGTTCTTTTAATTCAGATTTTACTCTGTTTTTTTCACACTCCATTAAAGCATCATTTGTGTAATCTATTCTTTGAGCTAAATCTTGTCTTGGAGCTGGTGTAGAACAACCAGAAAATATACTTGCAGCTGTTAAAGTTGTCCATAATGCTATGTTTTTGAATGTATTTTTGATTCTCATTTTAATCACATACCTCCTCGCAGCTTATATAACCGCATAATTTAATACAATCATCATACAATTGATTTACTCTTAGAGTGAATGTTGCTGTTACCCCATTGCAATCTAATGTTACTGTTTCAGTTCCATACCAATTAGCTTCTAAATTGCTTATTATTAAGTCATTTCCACTAATACTTAAATCATAATGACTTGAAGTTGAAACCACATTAACATTTATAGGTGAATCAATATCAGTTACTTGTCCTACTATATTTTGATAAACTATTGTTCCATCAGCTGAATCTTCATTAATTTCTTGATTACTTAAAGAATTCCATACAGCAGGATCATCTACTGGAGTAACCTCCACCATAACAACGTCTGAATCATAATTTCCATCTGGATCTGTTGCTATAAATGTTATCCACTCAGTTCCATACCAATTTGGAGTTGCTGTGAAAGTAACATTTCTTGTTACAGGATCAATATCTACATTAATGTTAGTATTTCCTGAAAAACTCCATGTTATTTCAGAATCTGCATTATCTGGGTCTGAAACATAATAATCTAAACTTTGAGAAAGATAAGCAGTTCCATCTTCTAACATGTAAATATCTTCAATATTGCTTATTACTGGTGAATTTGAATTTCCTGAAGTAATCTCAACTAAAACAGAATCTGTATCTGTATTTCCATCTGTGTCTGTTACTTTAATAGTTAAAATTGCTGATTCTCCTGCTGAACCAACAGCAGTAATTGAAACTTCTCTTGTATGGGCATTATATGTTACGTTTATTATTGAATCATCTGTAGGAGAAAGAATTTCATATTCTAGTTCTGAATGAGAATCTTCTTCATCAGAAGCAAAAGAATCCATGTTTAAGACTAATGTTGCATCCTCCATTAAATAAATAGTGTCTCCTAATTCAATCTCTGGGTCATGGTCACTTGAACTTGAACTAGAATCTGAACTAGATTTTTCAACTTGAATAATAGTTGTTCCAGGTTGATAATTACTCTTAGAATATGTAGGTAAAGGATTAACTATATTCTGAACAGATGCTTTTCCTGAGGGAATATTTACAATTAGTATGCTTAATATTATAGCTAATGCTAACAGTGCAATTACAATTGAAGTTATCGCTAAAGTGTTTTTTTTCATGATTTTTAGAGAAATAAAGAGTATTTAAATCTTTCTATTTTGTAACCACTCTTAAGTTAATAACTATCTTTGGATTTAACTTAATCGCAATAATAAATTTAAAGATTTTTGAATTAAAAATTTTATGGTTAGTGAAGATGTTTTAATAAAATCCTTGCATTCCTGGTGGAAAGAACAATTTAAATTAGCTAATATACAAAAAGAAGTTGATCCCTCTCTTCCGGAAAATATTTTTGAAAGTTTTGATGGTATTGCATATGATTTTGGAAAATTGTGGGTAAGATCCAACAACAGAGATCATATATTATGGATTGAAAAACCTTCTAATGGAATTAGGTTTTTTGAATTTATACCTTTTTCAAATATGATAATGTTTCCTAGTGATTATAAAGGCAATCCTATAAGATATGATAAAATTCTTGAAGATTTTCTTGAAGAAAATTGGCAGGGTTCAGAGTTTTTTACACTACCTTATGACATAAAAATTGAAACTGCTTTTTTTAGAGATGTGGAATACTGTGGAATAAGAATTTCTAATTTTGCAAGAAGAGCTTTTACTGAAGAAGGTTTTAAGAGAGAATTCCTTGAAGATTGGAGAAAGAATGTTTTTAGAAATATAAGACCTTTTTGTGAAAAATATCTTTATAATGATGATCATAATGATTCAGGTCCAAAAAAACTTTCTCAAAATCCTCATTGGCCTTATAGACCTTCTATTGAAAATGGTTTTGTAAAATTTTTAACTAAACCCATTTGAATAATTTTTTTAAGGGTAGTGTAATTTTAGAGTAAGCTTTAAAAAGATTATTTTTTATAATATATTAATAGGGGAAATTAAAAGAGGATTAAATTATTAATGGTTTATAAGAGATATATTAAAAGAGGTAATAAAGTATACGGACCTTATATTTATCATAGTGTTAAGAAAAATGGTAAAGTAATCTCTACTTATGTCGGCAGACATAAAGACCACCCAAATGTTTCTAAAAAAGATAAAGACAGACTCAATAAATTTTATGCTCTTTCGAAGAGAGGTAGTGTAAAAGGGAGAAGAGTTAATTTCCCCTTGAAAAAAGTTTTCTGGATTGTTTTAATCCCTCTTCTCCTTTTTATATTTTTATACTCTGGAATTAGTCCAACAGGACAAGCTACTTTATTGATAAAAGATGTTTCTGTATTCAATGGAAGTCTTAAAGGAACAATACAGTTTACACTACTTCAATCTGAGTTAATCCCTTATAACACTAAAGTTAGATTTTTATTGGAAAATAATCTTTTTGAATATAATTTATCTGATTTATTGCAAGGATATGAGCAATTAGAAGGAGAGTATTATCTGCAGAATAAGAATATTTCTGGTTATGGAAAAGGTTATGGTCTTGATGAAGAAAGATTTCCTTTTGTTAATTTTACTTTAGGCATATATAACGTTATTACTTCTGATAATCAAAGAACTATCCCAGAATCAAATTTAAATGATTCTAATCAAACTGATTCAACTGAAACTTCAAATCAAACTTCTAATAAATCTTCAGGGCAAAGAACAATTGCAACAGGAGATATTATTAATGATTTTTTAAAAACTTTTAAAATTTCAGGATATTCCACTTTAGAGTTAGTTGAAGAGATTTCAGGACAGGTGAGAGCTAATGAAAGTTTTGTTTATGACTTAGAAGAAAGCCAAACTGCTAAAATTATTTCTTCTGAACAAGAGGTTAATCTTGAAATAAGCAATAATCAGGCAATTGTTACTACAAATTATATAGGAGAAGATAGAATAATTTTTGAGATTCCTTTGGATAATTTAAACATTAGTGCTCAGAATGGGAATTTAAGTGTTAGTTTGGAGTATGATGGAGAGGAGTTGTTAAGTGATAGTAAAGTTATTGCTATTGAATCTCAGCAAGAACCAGTAAGTAATGGCACTAGGAGTCTTCCAATAGAACCTATAACTGAACCTTTAATAAATGAAAGTGTAGAACAACCAGCCTTAAGAGAGACTTTGGCAGTTCCTGGAACTCAAGAAGTTATTCTTAATTCCACTTCTGGGAACAATCTTACTGAAGATGATTTAACTTGTTGGGCAAATGCAACTGATTCAGATGGAGATAATTTAACTTATTCTGGAGAATGGTATAAGAACGGGCAGATTTTTATAGAAAAGTATTGGAATAAAACTTATGATTCAGGAAACAATGATAATGCTTATGGAATAGCAGTAGATTCCTCAGGAAATGTTTATGTTACTGGAGAATCAAATATAAGCGGAAGTTATGATTACTATACAATAAAATACAATTCTAATGGAAATGAAATTTGGAATGTTAGTTATGATTCAGGGGATTATGATGCTGCTTTTGCAATAGCAGTAGATTCCTCAGGAAATGTTTATGTTACAGGTTATTCCTATAATGGAGCTGATTATGACTATTACACAATAAAATATGACAACAATGGAAATGAAATTTGGAATAAAACTTATGATTCAGGAAACAATGATAATGCTTATGGAATAGCAGTAGATTCCT
>CAYLHY010000006.1:0-23262 GCA_964383885.1 Candidatus Woesearchaeota archaeon | reverse complement strand
TCCTCAATTTATCTAGGATTAATAGCAACTACATTTTACATTCTTAGTTATATTTCTGGAATTAGAAAAAAAACATTAAAATATTCAGACAAAGAGCTTCCTAAAGTTAGTGTAATTATACCTGCTTATAATGAAGAAAAATCAATTGCAAAAACTCTAAAATCTATTTTAAAATCCAATTACCCTGACTTTGAAGTAATTGTTATAGACGACGGAAGCACAGATAAAACCTTTAGCATTGCTAAAAAATTTGAAAAAAGCAAAAAAGCTAAAGTAAGGGTTTTCACTAAAAAAAATCAAGGAAAAGGCGCAGCATTAAATTTCGGGATTAAAAAAGCTAAAGGAAAAATAATATTCACAATGGATGCTGATACTTTTGTCCATCCTGATAGCATGAAAAAAATGACAAGATACTTCAAAAATCCAAAAATAATGTCTGTAAGCCCTGCAATGATGATTTACAAACCAAAAACTATTCTTCAAAGAATTCAGTATATTGAATATGTTCTAGGATTATTTTTAAGAAAAGCTTTTGCATCTCTCAACTCAATTTATATAACCCCAGGAGCTTTTTCAGCATACAGAAAATCTTTTTTTGAAAAGTATGGAGGATTTGATGTGGAAAATATCACTGAAGATTTAGAAATGTCGCTTAGAATACAATTCAAAGAATATTTAATTGAAAATTGCCCTGATGCTCCTGCTTACACAATTGCTCCTTCAAAATTCAAAGAATTGTTATTGCAACGAAGGAGATGGTATTTCGGATTAATAAAAAATACTCTTGCCTATAGAAAAATTTTAGGAAAAAAATACGGAGATTTAGGATTATTTGTAATGCCTGTCGCATGGATTAACATTTTTTTTGCAGTTTTCATTACTTCTTATTTCTTTATCAAAACACTAATTAATGTCAGAAGAAATCTCATTTTTTTACAGAACATAAATTTTGATTTTTTAAGTGTAATGAAATTCAATATTTTAAGTATAGAAAGAACACTATTCTTGTTTTTAACAAAACCAGCAGTAATATTTGTTTTTATTTCTCTAACTCTTTTAGGATTTTATATGTATTATGCCTCAAAAAATGTAGGAAAACTCTCCAATAAATATTTTAATTTAATTTTATTCTTCTTATTCTTTGCAATATTATTTGGTTTTTGGTGGATGGTTTCTTTTTTCTATGCTTTATTTTTCAAAAAAATAAAATGGAAGTGAAAATTAAAGAAGATTAAAACAATAAATTTAAAAGTTTTAAGGTAGTTTTAGAATAGAAAAATGACTCGTCCAATTCAAAGTAAGAAAAGATATATAATTTCTTTTATTATAGGAACATTAGTTTTTTTAACGGTTTTTTTAATTACTTATTCAATTTCTTATTTTGAATTCTTAAGAGTATCTGATTATCAGCAAGAAACAGCATATGAAATATTTGAAAAAAAATTAGATTATTCTTTATTCAATCCTAATTTCTGCTCCAAAGAATCCTTTGAAGAAGTTTCAAATGCATTGTGGTTTCAAGGAAGAATTATAGATGATTTAGAAAAAAAACTAGGAAAAAATAATGAAAAAGTTTTGTTCAAAAAGAAATTTTATACATTAGTTGAACTTGAACATTTTGAATTCGTAGAAATGTTAAAAGAAAAATGTGATTTAAACTTCAATACTATTTTATTTTTTTATTCAAATGAAAAAAGTCTTATTGAAGAAAGTGAAGATTTAGGAAGACTTTTGGATATTTTCTACAAAAGAAACCCTGATACAATAATTTACTCTTTTGATTTTAATCTTAACTGTGAATTAATAGACAAATTAAAACAAAAATACAATATTGAAAAACCTTTAACATTAATTATTAATAACAAAAATAAGATAGTTAATCCAAAAAATATTGAGGAATTAGAAAAATATCTAAAAGAATAGTATTTTTTTATTATATAAATATTAAAAAAGAATATTTTATTATTTTTTTAATGAAATGTTCTAATTGCGGAATCTCTGGAGAAAAAGCAAAACTTTTTGATGTTATTTCTGGTGAAGGAATCGTCAAACTTTGTGAACACTGTCTTTCTAGAGATGCTGTTCCTTTAAAAAGAAGCGATAATCTGCCTATTGGAGCAGAAAAAAAACAAACAACTTACGAAAGATTGTCGCATTTGGCAGGGATAAATCCAGAAGAACACAAAATGAATGTGTTGGAAAGCAGAAAAAAAGAAGAATTGAAAAAACAAGAAGTAACTCTTAGAGACTTAGTTGATAAAAAATTTGATAAATTCATAAAGGAAGAAATAAAAAAAAGAGAGGATTTAGTTGATAATTTTCATTGGATAATAATGAGAGCTAGAAGACACAAAAAAATGTCAGTAAGTCAATTAGCTAAAGAAATTGGAGAACCTGAAAAAGTTATTAAAATGGCTGAGCAGGGGGTTCTTCCTGAAGGTTATGATGTTGCAATTAAGCTTGAACAAGTTTTAGGAATACAAATTATTAAGCCAGAAATTGCAGAAACACTTAAAAGATACCCAAAAACACTGAGTTTTGATAAAATAAAATCAAAAACAATAACTATAGCTGATTTACAAAAAATGAATGAAGATGTTGAAATTGAAATTCCTAATTTAAATACTCAAAAAAAAATCCCTTATTGGAAATCTTTCATTAATAAATTAATTGAAAAAAGAAAGCAAAAACCTGAAGCTGAAGAAAGCAAATCTGAGGATAAATCTAAAGGCAAAAACTTTGAAAAAAAACAAAGTATAGAAAAAACAATTGAAACAAAAAAAGAAAAAGAAGAGATTGCTGAATTTGATGATGTAATAGAACAAGTAGAATATGATGATACTTCTCTTCAAATGACTATTTCTAAACAACCTGACAGCAAAAAAGAGACTAAAAAGGAAAAAGAATTAACTCAAGAGGAAATAGATAGTATAATCTTTGGAAAAGATAAAAAAAACTGAAAAGACAAACTTTATAAATCAAAATAATGAATTCTTATTATGGAAATTAATATCATAAAATCTGAAAAAAATGAAATAGAATTTGAATTAGACAGCATTACATTAGCAGAAATTTTAAGAGTATATCTAAATAAAGACTCTTCAGTTATGCTCGCTGTCTGGAAAAGAGAACATTTTACAAAAAATCCTGTAATGTTAGTAAAAACAAAAGGAAAAACCCCTAAAAAAGCAATAGATGATGCAGTTGCTTTAATAAATAAAGATTTAGATAAAACATTAAAGGAATTTAAATCACTAAATATTTAATTAAGAAATTTAACAATTTAATATAATTCTGAATATATTTTAATTATTATAAATCCTTATTAATTAAAAAGCATATATTTTTGCATGTTTTTTAAAAAAATAAACACTATTAGAAAAATATCTGCAGGAAGTTATGATTTAAACAAATGGCTTTATGGAGGATATGAAAAAGATATTATTACAATGATTGCAGGGCCTGCAGGAAGTGGAAAAACTAATTTTGTTTTATTAGCAGCATGCAGTCAAGCAAAAAAAGGAAACAAAGTCATTTTTATAGACACAGAAGGAGGTTTTTCAGTTGATAGAATTAAACAAATTACAGGAGAGGATTATGAAAATGTTTTAAAAAATATTCTTTTATTAGAACCTACGAATTTTAAAGAACAAAAAAAAGTTTTAGCTAATCTTCTAAAAAACATAAAAAACCAAGATATAGGACTTGTAATAATTGATGGTATGTCAATGTTATATAGATTAGAATTAGGAGATGCTGTCAAAGAGCAGGATGCAATGAAAATAAGGCAAGTCAATAAAGACATGGCAGAACAAATGAAAATTTTAGCAGAAATATCCAGAAAACAAAAAATTCCTGTTCTAATCACTAATCAAGTTTATTTTAGTTTTATTCCAGAAGAAGAATGGAAAAAAGGAATTAAGCCAGAAATGAAAATTGTTGGAGGAGACTTATTTAAATACTGGAGCAAATGCATAATCAAACTAGAAAATGAAAAAGGAAAAAGAAAAGCCATTCTATTAAAACACAGAAGTCTTCCTTTAAAAGAAATGGTTTTTGAAATTAAAGATAAGGGAATTTTTAGAAGAAGATGGATTTAAAGAAGCAAAACAATTAAAGGAAGTTTTTTAAAGATTAACAACCCTCGAAATTAAAGAAAAATACAACAAAAAATGAAAAATCTTAATAAACTTATCAAAAAATTTAAGGGATTTAAGAAAGTGCTTAAAAGAATAAGAAAAGTTACACGAGATAGTCTTTTTTATACAACTCTTTCTGTTTTTTCTGCAACAGGAATTGGAATTACTGGATGTGATATGGCTACAGATGAAATTGTAGATGATTCAAGCATTCAAAAAGAAAATAATATTAATAGTGCAATAGATTACATTATTGGAGAACTTCAAAAAAGAGGTTACGACCAAATAGAAAGAGGAAACTTATCTGATACTATTAATCAATTCTTCCTTAATCCAGATACAGGAGACATTGAAGGAAATATCTATGAAATTCATGCTTATAACCCAACAACAGGCGATGAGCAATGGTGGGAAATAGATAATCCAGAAAATCCTGTTTTCTTAGACCTAGTCAATGCAAGGCAGGGAATGACTCCTGATTTAATTGGTGTTGAAAGTTATGATAAAGCTTATTTGGATTCTCTAATTGATTACTATTGCAGTAATTAACATAAAAATTTAATTAGAGTTAATTCTTTAATAAATTATGATTAAGTTTGAAATAATCAAAAAAATAGCAAATATTAATTTTAAAATAAAAAATCTTAATATCTCAAAGCTTGAAGCATCATCTCCTCCTAGTGTTTTTATTGGAAGCAAGTTAAAATATCCTCTAGTCAATGTAGGAATTATAAGTCCGTTAGAAAAAGATGAAGATGCATGGATTTATGATAATGAAAAATTTTGGGCTGACAATGATTTTGAAATAAATGATGTCCTGCATTTAAGAAACAATCTGCTTAACAGCAGATTTCAAAGTAAAGTCACAGATACTAGATTAAACAAAAAATTTGTTAATCTTGCTCAAGAAATAGCAATTGCTTCAAAACCAGTTGATGTTGAACTTGAACTAAAAAACAGGTTGAGATTTAAAAGAGAAAAAGATAAAATTCTAACTCCTCATGGTTTAAAAGCTGGATTAAAAAAAGCAAAAATTACATCTAACGTTAAAGTAAACAGGCATGTTGACAAAGCAATTAATGATGAGATTAAAGCCTCTGAAGCAATTGAAATGCTCTATGAAAAAAATTTTTCAGAATACACATTAAACAAAATTTTATCAGTGGGAGTATTAGGTTTAAAGAAAAATAAAAAATTAGTTCCTACTAGATGGGCTATAACTGCTACAGATGATACTCTTGGAAAGCATCTTTGGAAAAAAATTAGAGAAAATAAATGGATTGAAGATTATGAATTGCATTGGGGAGAATTTTTAGGCAACAAATACATGATTTTATTATTTCCTAATGTCTGGAGTTATGAACTTTTTGAACTTTATTTACCAGGAAGTTCTTGGAATCCTACTCAAGAAATAAAAGCTTCAACAGACATAGAAGGATTCAATGGAAGAAAAAATTACGCATTTAATACTGCAGGAGGTTATTACGCAACAAGACTCCCAATTTTAGAATATTTAAATAAAATAAAAAGACAGGCTTCTGTGCTTGCAATCAGAATTGAGAGTCCTTCTTATTGGGCAGCCTTAGGAGTATGGGTTGTAAGAGAAAGTGTGAGAAAGGCAATGAATAATTCTAAAATGAAATTTGAGTCAAGAGAAGAAATGATTGAGTCTGCAAAAAAAATAGGAAAAATAAAATATAATTTTGATTATGAGCAGATTTTTCAAAGAAGTTCTTTATTAAAACAATTAAAGACTCAAAAAAATCTAACTGATTTTTTTACTTAATTTTTTCTTTTTTATCCAATCTTGAAATTCCCTATCTTGAATTATTTCTTTTTTTGAAATTATTCCTGCAAATTGTTCAGGATTAAATTCTAATCCTCTATATAACTCATAATATTCAGGGGAGCCTGCACCTATCCCAAAAGGGTAAAGAGTGCAATGCCAAACTTCTCTGCAAAACATATCTAAAGTTTTATCTAATTTTGACATATTTCTTTCTTTTTTGTTTTCCATTACTTTTTGAAATTTTTCTGTCAAAGCACTGCTTTTTTTCATGAAAATTAATCACTGCAGAATTATATAAAAATTATTGAGATAAAGGAAACTCTTAAAAATACATTTCTTCTTATAATAATAATTAAATGGAGGTGAAAAAATGGCTAAATTAACAGCATGGTTAGTAACTCTTATTGGAGTGTTGCTATGTTTGCCATTAGTAGGAGTAACCCAGCTTGAAGCTGTAAACAACTGGCTTATTCCTTTAGCAGTATTGGTTATTGGTATTGGCAAACTTTACAGAAATTACAAGAAATAAAATTTTTTTATTTTTTTATTTATTTTTTAATTTAAAGAATTTAAAAGATACTTGGAAGTGTTTTGTTTAATTCTAAAAATGAAAAAAACAAAATCCAAAAAATGGGTTCAAAATGTAACTAGTGTTTCAACTTTTCCTCCTGAAGGAACTTTCACTAAAGATGCAGAAACTATAGCAAGAATTATGGCAAGACCAAGTGTAAGCCCAAAAGGAATTGGCTCTGCAATTAAAATGATTCAATATTTCATAAATAGAGCAGGAAAAAATCTTCCTGAAAAAAGAAAAAAAGAACTTGAAAAAGCTAAAAAAATTCTGCAAAAAAAATTAAAAAAATCCAAAGTTTAAATTTTTAAACTCTAAATTCTAAAAAAATTTATGTTAGTTAACATTCAAAAATCTTATAGAGACATTGTATCTATTTGTGATTCAGAGTTATTAGGCAAGAAATTTGAAGAAGGAAATTTTCAGCTTGAAATTAAAGAATCTTTTTTTAAAGGAAATGAAAAAACAAAAGAAGAAGTTTTAGATATCATTGAAAAAATGACTCAAGAAGACGCTACTTTTAATATAGTAGGAGAAAAATCAGTCCAAACAGCAATAGATGCTGGAATTATAAATCCTGAAAGTGTTAAAAAAATACAAGGAATTCCTTTTGCAATGGTTCTATTGTAAATTTCTAATTATTCAAAAAATTAAAGATTTATAAAATAACTTTAACTTAATTAATTATGAAAAACTCCAATAACCAAGAAAAAGAAGTTCAAAGAGCAAAGCTTCCGCAAGGCAGAGAAGTAATTGGGATTATTGAGCAAAGACTTGGAGGAAATAAGATGTTAGTAGAATGTCTTGATGGAAAAACAAGAAATTGCAGAGTTCCAGGAAGATTAAAAAGAGCTTTATGGCTGCGTCAAGGAGATGTTGTTATAGTTGAACCCTGGGAGTTGGATAATTCCAAAGGAGACATTATTTTTAAATACAAACCAAACCAAATAGCTTGGCTTAGGAAAAAAGGCTATCTTGAAACAAAATCAACAGAATTCTAAAAAATGAAAACAATCCTCTCAGATAAATTTAAAAGAATTTTGAAAGCTAAAAAAATCTTAGAAAAAAATCTTAATGTTAAAATAACTAACAGAGGAAAAGAAATTAAAATTTCAGGAAAACCTGAAGAAGAGTATGACGCTGAAAAAGTAATTGAAGCTATTAATTTTGGTTTTTCAATTCCAACAGCATTATTAATAAAAACTCATGAATATGTATTTGAAGTAATCCCCATAAAAAATTATACCACAAGAAAAGATTTAATGAGAATAAAAGCAAGAATAATAGGAAAAAAAGGTAAAACCCTTAAAACCTTAAATCAATTAACAAAATGCTACTTTGAGACAAAAGGTTATGAAGTAGGAATAATTGGAGACCCAGAATATATTGAAAATGCCCAAAATGCTGTAATATCCTTAATAAAGGGTTCAAAGCAAGGAAATGTCTATGCTTATCTTGAAAAACATCAAATAAAACCAATTTATGATTTAGGCCTGAAAAAACAAAAACCATAAACTAAAACTTTAAATATGAATAATTCTGAATCTTTATTATGTCCCGGTAGCTCAGACTTTTCTGATCTGTAAAAAGTGAGGAAAGGAGCAATTGGTAGAGCGAACGGCTGTTAAAAGTTTGCTCTCAATGTAGGACAGAGCAGAAACCGTTAGGTCGTAGGTTCGAGTCCTACCCGGGACGTTTTATTTTAAAATCCAACTTAAAAATTCAAAAACATTTATTAATTGCTTTTTATTTAAAATATAAGAATGGAGTTGCAAAAAGCTATTAGAGCTAGAAAAAGTGTAAGACATTTTGACAAAACAAAAAAACCAGACTGGAGAACAATTATTGAATGCATTGATTCTGCAAGACACGCTCCAATGGCAGGGAATATTTTTCCATTAAGATTTATAATTGTTGATGATACTAAAATTATTCAAAAACTTGCTGAAGCTGCTCAACAGCCATTTATATCTGAAGCCAAATATGTAATTGTAGTAGTAACTGATTGCAAAATGGTTTTAAATGCTTATCAAGAACGTGCAGAAAAATTTTGCAGGCAAGAAGCAGGAGCAGCAATAGAAAATATTTTATTAAGTATAGAAGAAGCTGGATTAGAAACCTGCTGGATTGGGTATTTTGTAGATTATCTTGTTAAAGAAGCTTTAGGAATTCCTGATGAAATAGATGTAGAAGCTATGCTTCCAATAGGATATGAATCCAAAGAATTAGGAAAAGGAAGAAGATTAAAAAGAAAAATAGACTTAAATCAAATACTTTATTTCAATAAATATAAAAACAAAAGAATGAAGAAAAAACCCTCAATAAATGTTTAAACTGAGTTTAGATCTAATTCTATAAATCAAATTCTATTGATTTTAATTAATTTTAATTGATTTAATAAAAAACAAAAAAACCGGCATAAAGCCGGCAAAAAATTCATTATAAAACTTCAATTCCTAAATCAGAAATTTCTTTTGCTTGTGGAACTGCTTCTTGATAACCTTTTCCCAAGACATAAGGAGATTTTACTCCTGTCATAATAGTGATTACTCTGACTTTGCCAGAGAAATCTTTGTTTATTCTAGCTCCAATAATAACCTGGGCCTCAGGAGAAAGGTTTTCTGCGACTAATTTTCCTATAATGTCAAATTCTTCTAATTTTAAATCAGGTCCACAGGTGACGTGTATTAAAGCTCCACTAGCACCTTTGTAATCCACATCAAGTAGAGGATGAGTCAGGGCTTGTTTGACAGCTTCAGTTACACGGTCTGTGGCATCTGATTCACCAATACCTATTACAGCAACCCCTCCATCTTTCATAATAGCTGAAACATCTGCATAATCCAAGTTAATTAAACTTGGAAGTGTTATAGTTTCAACTATTCCTTTAATCATTGTAGAAACAAGTTCATTTGCAACTGCAAATGCTTGTTCTATTGGCAATTGTCCTGCAATATCCACAAGCCTGCTGTTATCTAACACAATTGTTGTATCTGTAACCTCTCTTAATTCTTGCAAACCAAACTCAGCTTTATCAATTCTTGCTTTTTCTGCCTCAAAAGGCATTGTTACTACTCCAATAACAACTGCGCCAGATTCTTTTGCAAGCTGAGCAACAACAGGAGCCATTCCAGTTCCAGTTCCTCCACCTTCGCCTGCTATGACAAAAACCATGTCAGCTCCTGACACAGCTTTTTTAATGTCACTTAAAGATTCTTTTGCAGCCTCTCTTCCTTTTTGAGGCTTTCCTCCGCATCCTAAACCTCTAGTTAATTCTTTACCAACTAGAAGTTTCTCATCAGCTTTAGTGACACTCAAATGCAAGGCATCAGTGTTCATACCATAGATTGTAGCTCCATTAATTCCTTTATTAAAAAGCCAGGTTACAGCATTGCAACCCATTCCACCACATCCAACAACTTTAATGTTAGCTTTTCCAGCCTTTAACTCATCAAAGTTAATGCTGTGGCTGGTTGCATTATCAATAGCCTCTTTTGCGAAATCTAAAACCATATTTAAACACCTCCTTTCAGCTCTATAACCTTAACTTAAAGGTTTAAAAAAGAAATACTGAATTCTTTAAAAACATATTGTAGATTGAGAACATATAATAATATATAATTAAAAGCATTTTAAAAAAGATAAGAATAAAATTAAGGAAGATTTTTAAGTAAATTGATTTTTTTTCTTCCTTTTGGGGTTTTTTTTAATTTATTATAAGCTCTTCTTGCTATGATTAATTGACTATCTAAAAAAGGCTTTAATTTCTTTTTCCAATCAGAATTTTTTTTAACATATTCAGCCCATCTTTTAATTTGTTCTTTGTGTGATTTATCTCTCATTTTTTATTAAATCTGTATTTCCTTATTTTATCTTTAATTTCTTTAATTTTTTCTAAATCAAGTTTTCCTTCATAAAGTATTCTCAAATGTCTTGCATCCTCTAAATCTTTTTCTGCTCCAAGGTATTCTTCTTTAAATGCAATATTGGATTCAATAGATGAAAAATAAACATCTAATCCAGTAAAAGGAATTTTCCTTCTTTCTTTTATTTGTTCTAAATCCAATTCATCTTTAGCAAATTTAATTTCCATCTCAGGAAGAAATTCTCCTTTACGAGTGTATCTCACACTATCGCCATTAACAAGATAATCATTGTAAATCTTTTTTGCGTCATTGCTCTGCATACATTCAAAACCATTTTTAATTAAATCATTATGAAGCTTAATAAATTCTTTTTCAGTAAGTCTTTCTATTATCATGTCTATATCTTCTGTACCTCTGCTTCTTCCATGAGCAATAGCTGTAAAACCTGAGCATACAATATATTTGCAATGTTTTTCCACTACCTTGCAGAAATCTTCGACAAACAAATCCAGAATAGTTTTATCACCTATACCTCTTTTCATTAAACATTAAACATCAGAAGCTATTTATTTTTTTCTATACTATTAAACCCTTATAACGATTTCCTTAATTTTTCTATTTTTTTCCAATTTCTTTCAAGATTTTTATTGCTTTTATTTAAAACTTCTTTTAAAAATTCCTTATCAACAAGAAGTTTTCCTTTTTTGATTAAAGGAAACTCTATTTTTTCTGTTCCAATAATCTCAATCATAACTATTTTGTTTTTTCCTCCTAAAGAAATAATTCCTGCTCTTTTAAATCCTGAATCTCTAATTTTTTTAAGAATCTTTTCAGCAGAATCTAAATTCCTACAAGCTATGTGAAGAATCATTGGTTCTTGTTTAAATTTAAAATTTTTTTTATTTTTCGGAAGATGTTTCATAAATTCATTTAAAGAAACTTTTTCATGGCTAACAAACTCAAATAATCCTGGAGATTTAATGTCTTTATCTTCAATAACTATAATTCTTCCAGAACAAGAAGAAGTAGTATAATAATCTTCAAAAGAATTTATTTTATTGCAAAGTTTAATAATTCTCTTATCCCATTCACCAATACTGGACTTATCTTTTTTTGATAAAACAGCTTTTTTTCGTTGCGTGAAAGTGTCAATCATTTTAATTTAAGCAACGGAAGGGAATCGAACCCTTAAACCCGGTCTAGAGCCGGGTGCTCCCCAGAGCTCCGTTACAGTTCCTTTGACTTTTCCATTAAAAAATGAAAATAACTAATCATACCATTTACAATTTCTTTATTCTTTATTAAAATTACTCTAGGTTTATCTTTAGTAATTACGTATATCATTAAAAAATCTCTGTAAAAACTCATTTCCATATCCTCCATACCTTTGAGTTTAGCATATTTCTTAAAGGTTAATTTTGAACTTGTAGGTTTAGCATGTTTATGAAAATTATAAATAGCATAAAATTTTATTCCTTTTTTAATTCTTTGACGTATAAAAGACTCAAACCAATATTTTATTCCAGGATATTGGGCCATCAAACCTTCCTTTCCTATAGCATACACAATTTCTCCCTTTTTTAATGTTAAAATTTTTTTCAAAACATTCTTAACATTATTTATCCCTTCATATACTTCTACAGTAAAACCTATTGAAGAAAGATTTATTTCAGGGATTTTTCCAAAACTTTTAACAAAATTATCAATCTGTTTTTTATTTTCTTTAAATTTGTCTAATTTTTCATTATATAACTCTTTTAATCTCTCTAAACGAGTGATCGAAAAAATTTTTACATTATCTTTAATCACAGAAAAAATCAATTTTTTTTGAATTAATTTATCCAAAATTTTATATAAATTAGAACGATTTAGTCCTGTCTCTTTAGAAATAATAGATGCTCTTAAAGAATGTTTCTTCAAAAGAGTTAAATATACTTTAATTTCTCCTTCTGTTAATCCAATATCTTTCAGTACGTTTGTCACATTTTTTTCCATATATAGCTACAATCTTCAGTATTTAAAAAATTGTTGTTTTGTCGGGAAACAACAAGAATATTTATATTTCAAAAGCCTTAAAAAATCATGAAAAATTTAATAGAAAAAGCTTCTCAACAGATATTATGTGAGGAATTAGGATTTGATGAAGGGAAGTTATATTACTGGATATTAACAAAAAAAGAAAAAAACATAAAAAAAGAATTTAGTTACAGTAAAAAATATCGTATACTGAAAAATTTATTTCAAAAAGGTGCTGTTGGAAAATTAAAAGATAATAAAAAGGATTTTTTTACATATGTTCCCTTGCCTCCAACATTTCTTTTTATAAAAGATGCAAATAAAGAAGTAATCTCCTTTTTGGAAAAAGTATATTTAAAAAATCATAAAAAATTTTTAGAAAAGGATTTTATTCAAATAATTTTAAAAAATGAAAAATCATTAATTTTATTCATGCTCAAATATTTCATGAATGAAAACGCAAAAATAGAAGGAATAAATTTCAAAGAAATACCTAAAAAAGATAAAATTCAACTAATCGAAAGAAAGGACAATAAAAAAAGAGGAATAATTGATAAAAAATTAGAATTTGAACTTATTCCAATAAAAAATCATGTAGGGTTTGATTACATAGGATATATATCAAATAAAACATCAAATAAAACCTAAAGTAATTTTTATTTCTCCAAAATCCTTGCCTTAATTCCTTTTTCTTCGCATAATTCAACAAACTCTTTAGCATCTTCTTCACTGCCTATGATGCTTCCATAATGCATTGGAATTGCTAGTGTTGGTTTGATTAATTCAGCTGCTTCAGCAGCTTCTTCTGCATCCATTGTAAATCTCCCTCCAACAGGCAACAATGCTATGAAATTTTCTGCTTGGAAACCTGTAAGTTTTTGCATTTCTGGAATTTTATCAGTATCTCCTGCATGATAAATTAAAGTATTTTTAATTTTAATCAAATAACCAACCCAATTACTATTTTTAGGATGAAAATCTTTATCAACATTATACGCTGGAATAGTTGAGATTTTTATGGTTCCTAAATCAATTTCTTGTCCTGGTTCTATTAAGTCTATTTTAACAGGCACATTGAATTTCGCAATCTTGCTTTGACAATCAGGAGGGCATATAATTCTAGTTTTTTCTTGAACAATCTTATTTAAATCTTCTAAACTGCAATGATCATAATGGCTATGAGTTATAAGAATTAAATCTGCTTTTTCCTCTGTATTATCTTCAGAAAGATTATAAGGGTCAATGTAAATGCTTAAGGAATTTTTAATTAAAAATCCTGCATGCCCCAACCATTTAATATCAACATCACCTATTCTCATAATAACAAAAAAAAGAGATTGTTTTTAAAGTTTGAGGTTGTTTTGAGGTTATAAATTTAAATTTATTTTCAAAATGAAATTATATTTTTTCAAAACTTCTTGCAATCTGAAGCATTTTTTCATCTTCAAATCTATCGCAAGCTATTTGCATTCCAACAGGAATTCCATTCACTTCTCCTGCAGGTATACTTAAAGCGCAATTTCCATATAAATTATATGGAATAGTCAAGACATCATAATTATACATATCTTCTACTGAAATTTTAGCTCCAATTTTATGAGGCAATACAGGAGTAACAGGAGAAATAATGCAATGAACTTCTTTAAATGCTTTTGCAAAATCTTTTGAGATCATTTCTTTAGCTTTTAAAGCAAGGTTATAATATCTTCCTTTATGCTCTGCTTTTGTAATCTCTGAACCTCCTAATATTCTTCTCAAAACTTCTGGACCTGCAAAATCTTCAATTTTTTTTCCATATCTTCTTCCATCAAATTTTCTTGTTCCTGAAAAAAATTCAACATAAACTATAGGATAATAAGTTGCAACTGCCAAATCAATATTAGGAATTTTAATTTTTTTAATTTTCCAGCCATATTTTTCAGATGCTGTCTGAACTTTGTCATTAATTATATCTTGTATTTCTTTATTTTTAATTTTAAAATCTAATATTCCTAAAGTAATATTCTTAGGAATTTTCTCTACTTTATCTAAATCAATTGTCTTAGATTTTACTGAAACAGCATCTTTTTCATCCTTACCCTGAATCACACTTAATAAAAGAGCAGCATCACTTACTGTCCTTGCAATAGGCCCTATTTGATCTAAACTCATGCTTAAATCAATAAGTCCGTATCTTGAAACTAATCCATAACTTGGTTTCACGCCAACAACACCGCAATGAGAAGCAGGATTTCTTATGCTTCCTCCAGTGTCGCTTCCTAAAGCCATATCGCAAAATCCAGCAGCAACAGCAGCTGCACTTCCTGAACTTGAGCCTCCAGGAATTAATCCTAATGCCTTAGGATTTTGAGTAACTCCAAAAGCTGAAGTCTCACCACTCCAACCGCAGGCAAATTCATCCATGTTAGCCATACCAAGAATAACTCCTCCTTGTTCCTTGATTTTTTCAATCACAGATGCGTCATATGGAGAAACATAATTCTCAAGAACTTTTGAAGCGCAAGAAGCTTTTAAGCCTTTGACATTAATATTTGCTTTAACAACAATTGCTTTTCCTTTAAGTTTGCCTTTTTTAGGTTTTAAATTTTCTAATTTATTAACTTCTAAAACTGCATTGAATTTCTTGTTATTTTTTTTAATTATATCCAAATAAGTTTTTATTTTTTCCATTTAAATCACCATTTCTTTTTTTCTGCAATTATAAAATCTTTATTTTTATTAGGAGCGTTTTTGAACATAATCTTTTTGTCAATTTCAGGGCATTCAATACCTTCATCTCTTTCACATTCCTCTCTTTCAATAAAACTTTCTTTTAATTCTCCTACATTAGAAAGCTTCTTAGAAAAATTTTCAATAATCTGTTTTGCCTGCTTTTTAATTTCTTTTTTTTCTTTTTCTGAAACCTTATGCCATAAAAAATCCATACTCATACAAAAAATAAGAATAAAGTATTTATAAGATTATTTGAAGAATTAAAATCAGGAATAAGGAGTAACTGACAAATAAAAAGAACAACTGACACTTTCATTATCTCTACTTGGAAAAATAACTATAACATATTTTCCTTTTGTTAGAAATAAATTCCAATTCATTTCATTGGTTTCTTGCTGTCCTTCAATGTAGTACGAAGTTTCATTATTAGCAAATCTTTGATACTCATTTTCATCAAATAGATAAATATCAGAAAGAATGTCTGAAGAAAAATTCATAGTTAAAAAACCATCTTCATAAAGAGTAAAAAATCTTATAGCCATTAAATCTTCTGGAATGCTGATATTTTCATTATATATAATTACTTCTTCACCGTAAGAAGGAGTAGTGAAAATTGCGAAAAAAGCAAACAAAAGAACAAGAAGAAACAAGGATGAAAAAACTAAGGCTGTTACTGCAAAGGATTTCTTTTTATATTTACTTAAATGAATTATTGATGCAATAAAAACAACAATTACAAGTGCAAACCAAACAAATGCAAGAATATCAAAAAGAAAAAAATCTTCTGGAATAAACATCATAACAAACAAAACAATAATCATAGCCCAGAAACTTACTCTTAAAAGTTCTTTAATAGAAAATTTAAAATTAGTTTTCTTTTTTCTAGTTTTTCTTCTTTTTTTCATAATTTATAAAAGCTTCAAACATTAATAAACATTATTATTTCTATATAAAAAACAAAAAAATAAAGAATCAAAAAATGAACATTAAATTAATATTCGTCATCTAAATCCAATTCATCTATTTCATCATCAAAGTCTTCATCAAAATCCTCTTCTTCATAAAAATCTTCATCCATTTGAAATTCCTCTGAATTTAGATAACTTTATGAGAAAAATCTATTTTTAAAAGTTTCTATACTCTTAAGAATAGATACAAAAATATTTTAATGTTTTCTCAGAGATTTTTTAGGCAGATCTAATTTTATATGAACTTCTTTTAATTGTTGTTTGTTGACCTCACTAGGACTGTCCAACATAACATCTCTAGCCTCTTTATTTTTAGGAAAAGCAATAACATCTCTAATTGACTCTTCCTCAGCCATTACAGCTATTAATCTATCTAATCCAATGGCAATTCCTCCATGAGGAGGAGCTCCAAAACTTAATGCCTTAAGCAAAAAACCGAATTTTTCATTGGCTTCTTTTTTTGAAATCTTCAAAACATCAAAAATTCTCTGTTGTATTTCAGGGTTATGAATTCTAATGCTTCCTCCGCCAATTTCATGTCCGTTTAAAACCAAATCATAAGCAAGACTTTTTGCTTGTTCAGGATTCTTATCAAAATCCTTTGAATTTTTTAAATTAGGCATTGTAAAAGGATGATGCATTGACTTGAATCTAGCTTCTTCTTCACTATATTCAAACAAAGGAAAATCCACAATCCAGCAAAAAGCAAACTCCTTTTCATTATTTTTATTTTTTCTCAAATCAGGCTTATCAGTTTTGTATTTTTTCATGGCATCATTATAAGTTATTCTCTTAAATGGAGTTTTGATATTTACGTTTAAAACTTCTTTAAAAACTGTTTTAATCATTTTTTCAATCAAAGCTAGAATATCATCTTGCTCAATAAAACTCATTTCAACATCAATTTGAGTGAATTCAGGTTGCCTGTCTTTTCTTAAATCCTCATCCCTGAAACATTTTGCAATTTGAATATATTTATCAAAACCTGCAATTTGAGATAATTGTTTGAATAACTGAGGACTTTGAGGCAAAGCATAAAATTTTCCAGGATAATTTCTGCTTGGAACAATGTAATCTCTTGCTCCTTCAGGAGTTGATTTAGCTAGAATAGGTGTTTCAATCTCAACAAAATCTTCTTTGTAAAAAAATTCTCTAACACTTCTTAATATCTTGCTTCTGAGAAGAATGTTCTTTTGCATTTTTTCAGATCTTAAATCTAAATATCTGTATCTAAGCCTTATATCTTCTGAAATTTCTTCTGCATCTAAGGGTCTAAAAGGAAGCATTCCTGCAGTTGTGAAAACCTCGATTTTATTTATAGAAATTTCAACTTTTCCAGAACTCAAATCTTTATTTTCAGTTCCTTTAGGCCTAAGTTTAACTTCTCCTTCAATACCAATACATGATTCTAAAGTGAGTTTTTTAGCTTTTTTAAATTCCTCTCCAGATTTTTTAGAAATAACTGTCTGGACTTTTCCGTATCTATCCCTTAAATCAATAAACATCACACTGCCATGCTCTCTAATAGTATCAACCCATCCAGCAAGTCTGACCTTTTTTCCTGCAAGCTTCTCATTAATTTCATTTAATTTATGAGTTCTTAACATTTTATTTTTTCTTTGATTTTGGTTTAATTACAGATTTAATTATTTTCTCTGTTTCTTCTTTAACTTCTTCTTCTCTTTGAACTTCTTTTTTAATCTGTCCTACTTTTTGTCCTAAATGTTTTTTAAATAAGTTGCTGCTTAAAATTGAAAGAAAATAAAAAGCCATTGCAATTCCAAAAAAAGAAAAAAACATTGTGAAAACTTTTCCAGTAACTGTTTGTGGGACAAAATCTCCATAACCAATAGTAGTAATTGTTATAACAACAAAATAAAATGAATCTAAAAGGCTCCATCCTTCTACTTTGTAATAAGCATATGCTCCTAGTGAGATAACTATTAAAAAAATACTTAATGAAATCAAAAGATGTTTATGCAGATTCATTTTAATATTTTAATCAGGAAAAAATGATTTATAAATTTTACAGAATTTTATAGATGTTTTTTTATAATCTGCATTGCTTCCTGCCCTGAAATTTTTCCTTTAAATTCTTTCATTATTATACCCATATAAGCATTTGCACTTAAACCAGGATTATTTTTTATTGTATCCATAATCTTTTTTTCAATATTTTTTATATCAATTTTCTCTATTTTAATAGACTCTTTTAATGATTTGCCTTCAGCAATTTTTTCCAATACTTGTTTTATATCTTTTTCAGAAATTTTTTTATTTTTAACAGATTCCAATACAAAAGCTAAAACATCAAAGTTGAATATTCTTTCAAATTCTTCAGAAGACATTTCCTTGCGTTTAGATATTTCTTTAGGATACATTAAAAGAACTTTTGCAATTAATTGAGGATTATCAATAATTTTCAATAAATCCTTGAATTCATTTAATTTATTCTGCTTAAATAATAATTTAATCATATCATTGTTCAGTCCTTTTTTTCTCAATTCTTCAGCTTCTTTTTTTCTCAACTTAGGAAGATTTTTCTTAACTTCATTAATTAAATTTCTATGAATTTTTAATAAAGGTAAATCAGTTTCAGGATACATTCTTGCGCTTCCTGGCATTGGCCTTAAAAACTCTGTTGAGCCGTCAGGCAGAGCGTTTCTTACTTCACTTGAAACTTTTTTATTTTCAGAAATAAGTTTTTTCTGCCTTAAAACTTCATTTTCTAAAACCTTTAAAAAAATCTTCATATCCTGCATTCCTTTAATTTCTACTCTATTCCCTCCTTTAATAGACATATTTACATCCTGCCTTATTGTTCCAATTCCTCTCTTTACTTTACAACTCCTCAAAATATCTCCAATAATCAATGCAGCTTCTTTAGCTTGTTCAGGGGTTTTAATATCAGGGTTTGTGGCTATTTCAACTAAAGGAATCCCTAATCTATCTAATCTATAAACTATCTGCTTTTCAGCTTTTTCAGAATCTTTTTTTGAAACAGGTCTTGCAGAATCTTCTTCTAAATAAACAGCCTCTATTCCAACTTTTCCAAAAGAAGTTTCTATAAAACCATCTCTAGCAATCATTACAGTTCTCTGAAAACCAGAAGTATTTGAGCCGTCAACAACTGTCTTCCTCATAATTTGAGTAATCGGCTGAATCTTGCAATTTAAAAGCAAAGCTATTTGTAACGCTATTTGTAATGCTTCTAAATTTATTTCATGAGGTGGTTCTTCATCTAATTCAACTAAACAAGTTGTGTCTTTATAAGCCTGATAAACAAATTCCTTATTTTGAACAGCTTGAAAAGCTGCTGCAATATCTACTTCTCCTGTTTCTCCAGCAATAGCATGAAGTTTTCTAGTAACAATGAAATCCGGCTCATCAGTTCTTAAAACAGAAGGACAGTTGCAAAATAATTTATTAGTGTCTAATTGCTGATGTATCTCTAATCCGCATTTAAAACCAAGTTTTTCATATTTGTCTGATTCTTTACTCATAAAAAAATAAGAAAAAAAGGATTAATAAAGTTTTCATAAGTTTTCATACGCGGTTTTCATACATTTGTAGACTCTTCAGAATCAGAATCTAAATCTGAAACTTTAATCTGTAAATCATTAAGAATGTCGTCTAATGCTACATTAACTTTACTTGCGCAAAAATCATAAAACTGTCTTTGTCCGTCTATATCTCCTTTTTCATATGCTGGAAAAGCCTTTTCAAAAAGTTTTCTGTAAAAAACAGACTCTCCTGCAGGAATTATAGATGGTGGAAAATCTCCATCAAGAAGAATTCTATTCTGAACAAGTCTAGCACACCTTTTATTACCATCATAAAAAGGCTGAATTGCAGCTATTCCTAGATGAGCCATGATTCCTGCTTCCAGAGGATCTTCATAAAAAGTTTCTTTTATATTTTTAAATAAATTCTCAAGCATATCAGGAATTTTTTGAGGACTAGGAACAGTATATCCTGGAATATTCAATTTAGCATTGTCAAAAGAAGGTTTTCTAAATCTTTCTCCAGGTTTAAATTTCTCAATTTTCTTTTTATCTCTGTACACAATTGAATTAAGCCTCTCTAAATCATTTACAGTAAAAACATCTACAAAATCTTTTTTTCTTCCTCTTTGCAGAAGAAAATACCATCCATCTCTTACAGCTCTTATTCCCATAGCAGCCATTCTTTTAATTGTTTTTTCACTTTTATTTTCAAGCAAAAAATCTTTTCTTAATTCAGGATGTTCAATCCAAAAAGAATAAATATCTCCTAAATTCAGCAAAGAATCCTCAATTATTTTTCTTCTAGTATCATAAAATTCTGGATTATCAGCTATTTTTTTCATCTTTAAATCTATTTCTTCTCTTAATTTTGGACTTATATATCTTGACATTTTATATTCTATTAAGTGGTTTTAAGGATAAATATAAAAGAATTTCTATATATAAACCTTTCTATTTGTAACTCCTTAGAAGTTACAAAGAATTGAAGATTATAAAAAGCGGAAAACTTTATAATGCTCAATAATTTAAATAAAATATGAATAAAAAATTTCAAGTTTCTTTGAATCTAAAGAAAAAAAATCATCCTCTACAAACAACAAGAACTTTCGGGCAGAAAGCAGCAGATATTATTACAAAATGGGCAGGAAGCTGGACATTCATATTAAGTTTTTTGGTTTTTTTATTCATCTGGATGTCGCTTAACACAGTATGGATGATTTTTGGAAGTTCTTGGGATCCTTATCCGTTTATACTCCTTAATTTGGTTTTATCATGTTTGGCAGCAGTACAAGCACCAATAATCTTGATGTCCCAGAATAGAGCTGCAGAGAGAGATAGGCAAAGATTAGAGTATGATTATGCAGTTAATAGAAAAGCAGAAAGAGAAATAAACGAGATTCAAAAACAACTTAATAGAATTGAAAAAAAATTAAATTCTATAAAATAATTCCCTTACAATTATTTAAATCAAACAATTCTTACTACCTTGCCATTTTTATCTAATTCAATGAAATGTTTCACCTTCCCTGTTCTAAAATCCTCGCATTGATTTTCTGGAAGATTATCTTCTTCAGTTCTTGGAACATGCACAATATCTACAACATATTTTTCATTATCAACTTCAATTGTTCCTAAACATTGAGAATTAAACACCATTCCTTCTGCTTTTTTCTTGTTATAAAGTTTTAAAGCCTCTGCAATTATTTTTTCTTTATCAATCATTTTTTGATTCACCTGGTTTTTTGTAACTTTAAATCCTATAAATATAACTAATACTAAAATTAAAAAGATTATAATTAAAATTTTTCTTTTCATTTTTAGTTCTATGTTTTTATTCTTCTAACCTATCACTAAATTCATGAGTGAAATTAGTTAACATCATTTCTCTAACTATTTCTTTGTTTTTTGCCCATTCTTCATGCCCTAAAACCCAAGCTAATTTCACTAAAGCAGTTTCAGCCAACATATCTTCTAAATAAATAATCCCTGTTGACAACAACTCTCTGCCATTGCTGTAAACTAAAGGATTCAATCTTCCAAAAATAGTTTGAGCAGCTCCGCATACAATAATTCCTTTGTCTTGAATTTCCTTAAGCTTTTTTGTCCATGATTTTCTGGCTCTTTTTGTAGGAGCATGCCCTAATCCTGACATTTCTAAAACAATTCCCTTGTACTTTTGTTTAACATAATAATCTAAAATACTAGGATCTTGTCCAGGATAAATTTTAACTAAAGCTACTTTTTCTTCAAATTTTGTATCTATTTTGCTTTTTTTAGAATGTCTTGTATTATATCCAGAAATATTAATGATTTTATTTGCTTCTGGATAAATCTCAGCAAAAGGTTTTCCATTCACAACTTTAAAAGCATCTCTTCTTGAAGCATGAAGTTTTCTGATTTTAGTTCCAGGCATTGCTAAACAGCAATCATCATTTTCAGAACTATGCCCCACAACCATAACTTCAGCAATATCACTTATAGCTGCTAAAGCTGCACTCTGTAAATTCAAATTAGCATCACTGCTTGCTCTGTCTATACTTCTCTGAGAATAAGTCAAAACAACAGGCTTATTCAATTTAGTATCACCATTAAGAAAAAAACTCAAAGCAGCAGAAGTATAATGCAGAAAATCAGTTCCATGAGCAATGATAATTCCTTTAATATTAGGATCATCTAAAAATTTCTTTGCTGTCTTAGCAATTTTTTTCCAATCTTTATAATCCATATCTTCTGATGCCTTCATAAAAGGCACCTCTATTTTTGCAATATTAACCTTGTCAAAAATTCCAGGATAAAATTTTAATAAACTTTCTGGAGAAGTCAACCAATCAACACCTCCTTTTTTTGGATTAAGTCTTGCAGAAATTGTCCCTCCTGTTATAATTAAAGCAATATTTGGTTTTTTAGGGTCTTTAGTTAATTCAAAATTCTCTTTTTGCTCCTTGGCTTTTTTAATTAATTTTATTTTAATGACATCTTTTTTATTAAATCCAATATTATATCCTGAATCTAATTTTAAAAGAACTATATTTTTCTCTGATTCAGGGCTTTCAAGCAAAATACCTTCATATATTATTTTTGTCAAATGGATTTCAACATAATCTCCAGGCAGAGGTTTTTGTTCTGAAGCTTTGATTTTAGTCATGCCAGTCATACATCTGATAACTTAGCAAGATATAAAAAACTATCTTTCTATTTAGAATTATGCCTAAAATAGGATTAGAAATTCACGGATACATTAACACAAAAGAAAAGTTATTTTGTTCATGCAAAGCTGTACATGGAAGCAAAAATGCTAAACCCAATACTAACATCTGTCCAATTTGCACAGGACAACCAGGCTGTAAACCTATGCTGCCGAATTCTTCTGCAATAAATAAAGCTATTCAAATAGCACTAATTCTCAATTGCAAGGTTAATCAAAAACTGGTTTGGCAGAGAAAACATTATTCCTGGCCTGATCTTCCTAAAGGCTTTCAAAATACAATATCCGGACCTTATGCTGTTACTAATGGTGAAAAAGGAAATTTTTTAGGAATAAGAATAAAAGAATGCCATCTTGAAGAAGACCCTGCTGCTTGGAATCCTGAGACAGGAGAAATAGATTATAATAGGTCTGGAAGTCCGCTTATAGAAATTGTTACAGAACCTGATTTTAAAAATTCAGAACAAGTAATTGATTGGCTTAAACAGCT
>CAYLHY010000005.1:0-23879 GCA_964383885.1 Candidatus Woesearchaeota archaeon | reverse complement strand
CAATGAAACCTCTGGACTTGCAATTATTGTTGCTTTCTCTGTCTGGTTTTTTTGAATCACGCATTTTTCAAAGAATTTTTCTATTGATTTAGGAAGATAAGGTATTACTTCTTTGTAAGGCAATGGAGGAAGTTTTTTCTCTTTTTTAATAAATTCAGAGCATGCAATTCCTCTTAGAACATAAAGATATTTTTTGCAGGAATGTTCACTTCCGATTTCTATATATTTCCTGTAATTTTGTTTAGCCATTCTTAAATAATGCTGGCTTAAAAATTCAAGTGAACAGCCTTTATCAAATAAATCCCTCAATCTTTCTCTTGCATCAGATTCTCTGTAAACAATAGGGCTTCTCAACCATTCTGCAATCTGAGGATTTGACTTCATAGTCAGAGCTGCAAATTTTTTTATATCCCAGCTCTCAATATCTAAATTTCCCTCCATTAAATTTATCTGCTGAGGGGGTTGAAACATTCCTAAATAATCTTTTACTTTTCCTATATGCATGCATCTTATATCATAATCTGAATCATCTGATGCAAAACCCCATGCACGAGAACCAGATTCTATTGCCCAGACTATCTTAACATTGTAATCTCTTTCTATTTTTTTAAGAGCTTTTTCTATTTCTTTCATGATAAAATTAAAGTGTTCAATCTTTTAATTTTTTCCTAAAAAAATGAGAAAGATAAATTAAAATTTCTTTGAAAAATTAATTGAAAAACCTCCAGACAAAAGCCAAGGATCCAAAAATAAATACAATCCATGCAAAAAAACTTATTGCCCCAAGGCTGATATCTGCAAAATGCTGAAACACTAAAATACCCAAACTTGCTAAATAAACCACTCCCAAAAAATGGAAGGTTATATTATTTTCATTATGAATTTTCATTTTAACTATATTCAAAGACTAACTTTTATAAACTTATCTATATGAAAATATAGTCTTTTGATTATATAAAATAATCATCAAACTAGAAAGAATAAACTTTATAAACTTGCCTTATTTTTTATTAATAATATAAATAACATGAAAGAGGAGAGAGGTGATTTCTAAATATGGCTAACAAAGATAGAAATAAAAAAACCTCTGAAGAAATAAAAGAAGCCATACTTAAAAATATTAATGAATGCCCTCAAACTGCTCAAGATATTGCCTTGGGAATAAATTCCAATTGGAAGACTGTAAAAGAATATTTAAAAGAATTAATTGAAGAAGGCAAAGTAAAAGAGATAATTGCTACAGAAAAAATAAGCTATTATAAAAGAACACCAGGAGATACTTATTTTGATCTTCCAATAACAGAAGAACAAAGAAAAAAATTCAAAACGCTTTTTCACATAATAAAGGAATCTTACAAAAAACATAATAAACCTTTAACAAATACTCATTTAGCAAAATGTACAGTGCATGTCATAAAAAAAGGAGGTATAGATGAAATAAAGGATCTTCCATTAATTTGTTATTTATACGGAATAATCCCTCAAATGGCTCCAAATCTATCAGAGGAGTATTCAAAAGAATATCCTTTCAAAGAAGAGAAAAAAATCACCAAAAAAGTAAATGAATTTGTTCTAAAGAACAAATCTAAAAAGTCAGAAGAACTGCAAAAAGAACAGCATGAAGAATATGGTTTAAAACTTCATCTTATTTTTGATGAATTATTTGAGGAATTAAACAAAAAAGATCCTGACAGCAAGAAGATAAATCAGTTATTAGGAGAATTATTTATCGAATGTCCTATTGATCCAGAATTTCCAGAGATCTCTGAATTTTCTGATAAATTTGTCTCTCTTGTGAATAAGATATCTTATCTTGAGATTGAATTAAAGGAGTACAAAAAAGAACTTTTAACAACTCTTGATTCTCTTTGGAGACTTATTGCTCTTTACTATTTATATAAAAGCAAAACTGAAGGATTAGGAGCAATGAAAAAAAAGATTATTTTAACTTTTTATCTTGGAGAGGCAATAGAAGATAGAAAAAGAGTATTTCAAGAATCATTTTCTGAATTAGATAATATTTATAAGGAAAATCTTATCAAAACAGACTTATCAAAGATAAATCTTTCTGAAGGGGCAAAGGAAGTGTCAAAAATTATGGAGGATTTCGTCTAAAGATGGATAGTTTTTTAGATACGTGTGTTATTATACATTATTCTAATTATTCTAAAGATTCAGGAAATAATTCAAAAGATTTGACGAAAAAATGCTTTAATTTCATTCAAAATAAAAACGGAAAATTCATTATTTGTTATGTTGTTTTAAATGAACTTTCAAACTATTTAAAAAAAATAAAAAGAACTCATAAAGAAGTTTTAAAGAAATTAAAAAATAGAGACTATGAATTTTCAAATCTTGATCTTCAATCAAAATTAATAGCTAAAAAACTCTATACTAAATTCAAAGATGAAAAGTTTGAGAAAGCTGAATCTTATTTAAAAGAACAAAGAGAAATTTCAGAATTAAAAATAGAATATTTTTTATTAAAATTGTTAGATGAAAAAGTAATCCCTCCAGAAGAAATTAATAAAAAATTAGTTAATAAAATTAATGAGATAATCTCAAATTATGCTGATTGTAAAATTCTTGCTAGTGCTTTACAATTACAAGCTGAAAAAGAGACTTTTTTATTTGTAACTGCTGATATGAATGATTTAAGTCCAAATAGTTATGAATATCTTAAAGAATATCTTGAAATCAATTCTAAAGAAAAATATAAATTTCCAAAATTGCTTAATTTGGCGTTTGAATGATTTTACTTCCTCCTCCTTCCCCTTCTTGCTCTTGAAAAAATCCTAATCAGTTTATCATCTGTTTTATCTTTTGGCAAGGATTTTCTTCTCTTTGCAGAAACACAGCTCCTCCTGATAATATCTTCAATCTGCTCTCTTAAAGTCATTAAATTCTTTTTTGCACGCCTTTTTAGTATTTTTTCTTCTTCTTTGTCAATAAGAATTGTTATTCTCGGCATTTTTGTCCTCCTTTAATTTTCTATCGTTCAGACATTTTTTAAGCTCTTCTTTATTCAAGATGATATATGGAAATTTTTGTCTTATTTCATTTGAATAACCTCTTGGGACAAAACAACTCAAAACCTCTTTCTTAAGATTTTGAATTAAATCAAATGCGGGAACAAAATCTGCATCTCCAGAGATTAATATAGCGCAATCTATTTTATTATTTATTACTTTCTTAACCATATCTACTGCAATCCAGACATCAATACCTTTTTCCTTCTGATAATGGTCTGCTATATCTAAAAAACTTGCTTCAACTATTGGCTTACATACTTCACATAAATCCCATGATTTAATAAACTCCTGCCTCTTTTTTAACAGCTCCTTATTAGAGAGTTTTTGAAGTTTTCTAGTAATAACTTTAACATTCCTTTTTCTCAAACTCGCCAAAAAATCCATATGCCTCATGTATTTTAATTTATCATCTTCTATATCTGGCACTGAAGCATACCATCTTATTTCTAATATTTTGAGATTTTTTTTCTTTGAAATTAATTCAACAACTTTACATATATCAATATCACTAGGAATAAACCATCCCTTTATATTATGATACCAATTGTTAGCATCAACAAAAACAATAGCTTTTTTCATAAATCCTCCAAGAATGATTTAAATAAAAAACCCGGCATATCCTCTGACGAGGGTAACACCGGGGACTTAAAGTAATATTAAAAGGTTTAAAAGGTATATAAATTTTACTAGATTCATCTTTTGTGTTATTGAACATTTTCTTGTTTATCTTATTTTATCTTGCATAAACTTTCTGAACCTTAAATGATTTGTAAATTCCTTCAAGAATATCTGTTCCTGCATATCCTGCTAACAAGGATAGTCTTGGGTCAAAGCTGAAAATAATTCCAGTGAAAATTCCAATAATCCAGGCAATTACAACTGTTATTGCATAATAATTCCATAAAATTCGTCTTCTTAATGACATGGCTTTTAATAATCCAACAAAGCCTCTTGTGAGGCCTCCTAATCCTCCAAGCAACCCAGCTAAAAGTATAGTATTTGACATTTTAAATATTAAAAAACAGATATTTATATAGTTAACTGAGAGATAACTAAAATTATATAAATACTCTTTAATTGTTTACTATGATAGTAACGCGCTCCAGCGTTTCACGGTTCTCCGTGAGGCAAAGGAGGGTTCGGCTCTTTGAGCCCTGGTTACTATCATCTTTTTATTATTATATATAGTTCTTTTTTATTTCAAATATCCTTTTCCAAAGAATAAATGTTTATAAATCAATTAAAACTCAAACTTGGCATGGTATTAGGATATGATCAGCCAAGACCAACAAAAGAAAATTATGAGGATTTTATGACTAAATTAATTCAAGGTTTAAAAGGATTAGGCGAGGATGGATTAAGTTTAATGATTTATGGTTCTTACGTTAGAGAAGAAGATTTAATGATTGGAAGAAGTGATATAGATGCGGTTTTGACATTTCCCTATGATGTAGTTATTCCAAAAGATTTTATGCATGAAGTTTCAGTTGTTCTTTATGAAGCATTAAGAGAAAATAATGTACCATTTCAAGTTTGTCCGCTGGATGTTGCAACTATGAAAGATGGAAGATTTAATCCATTCACTTATGATTTTTATGATTATTTTCAATCAGAAGGGCAAATTGTTTTAGGTCCAGATTATAGAAAAGAAATGAAATGTTTAAGATTAAAAACAGGTGAAGAAACCACACTAAGCCATAACCTTAGAAAAACAAGAATAGCTTTAATGTTTGCTGAACAAGTTAAACAAGAAGATTATAAACAGTTTTTGAAAAAATTTAATACAACTCTTAATGCAGCCAGCAGAGGTTCAAAGCAGATATTATATTTAGTTGATGGGAAATTAAGGAAAAATAGATTCTCTGCATTGCAGGAATTAGAAAAATATTTTCCAGATGTGAATCTTGAACCATTAGAAAGAATAAGAGACTTATACAGACATGTAGAAAAATTAGATAAGCTGTATAGAAATCCTAAAGAATTAATGAAAGTCTGGAATTCTGCTGCTACATTTTTTGAAGAAGTAATCAGAGAGTACATTCATAAGTTTGAACAAAACAAAAACCTTTATAAATCCTAAAAATCTCTTTTTGAAAAGAAATATCATGCACTAAACTGATAATAAATTATCACTAAGCAATCAAGCAAACATCACATTCACACTCATTTTGTTTTTATTGAAGTGTAGAAGTGTAAGTTTAAGTTAATAGCCAGATTGGCATTGCTTTTTAGCAATATCTAGAAAAGGTTTAGTTCATTTTAATGAACTGAATAAGCATGATATTTCTCTGAATTAAATTAAATAACAAATAATAGAAAATGGCAAAGATAAGTCCAGTATCAATAAAGTATATGATACATGCGAATTTTACAGCTGAAGGTGCATTAGAAAAGCCTGATGTAATCGGAGCTATATTCGGGCAGACAGAGGGACTTTTAGGAGCTGATTTAGAGATGAGAGAGCTGCAAAAAGAAGGAAAAATAGGAAGAATTGAAGTTGAATTAGAAAAAAAAGGCAAGCAGACAATTGGAAAAATCAAGATTCCTACTGCTTTAGATCAGTCTGAGACAACACTTATTGCTGCTGCAATTGAGACTATTGAAAGAATAGGTCCAAGTGATGCTCAGATTGAAGTTGAAAAAATTGAAGATGTCAGAGGAAGCAAAAGAGAGTATATCCTTGAAAGAGCTAAAAAATTAATGACTCAAATCCAAGGAGCAGCAGATTCAAGAGAAATCTCAAAAGAAATAAAAAACGCAGCTAGAATGAGTGGATTAACTCTTTACGGAGAAGAACAGCTTCCTTGCGGGGATATCTCTGGAGAAGAAATAATTGTAGTAGAAGGAAGAGCAGATGTTTTGAATTTAATGAGGCACGGAGTTAAAAATGTAATAGCAATGAATGGAACAAAACTTCCTGATTCCATCAAGGAATTAAGCAAAAGCAAGAGCATTACTTTGTTTGTAGATGGAGATAGAGGAGGAAAGCTTATTGTAAAGAATGTTACAGATAATGCAGATATAGATTACATTGCAATGGCTCCAGAAGGAAAAGAAGTAGAAGAATTAACAGGAAAAGAAATCTTAATGCAGTTAAGAAAGAAAATTCCAGTTGATGAGTATTTTTCTAAAAACGGATATGAAAGTGAAAAAACTGAAAAAACCTCTGAATCTGAATCTAAAAGCAAGACTAGTAAGGCTGAAATAGACAGAAAAAAACTTAAAGAAGTATCAGATAAATACAAAGGAGTAGGAAAAGCTGTTCTTTTAGATGAAAATCTAGAAGAAATCAAGAAACTTCCTATAAAAAACGTTAGTTCTGCCTTAAAAAGAATGAGAAAAAAACCTTCAGTTGTAATTATTGATGGAGTTGTTACTTCAGGAATTATTAAAGCTGTAAAAGATTCTGGGTGCGGAATAATTATAGCAAAGAATTTTGCAGCTACAGATCCAGAAATTGAGATGTTGAGTTTATAATTCTAAAACAAAGCCCTTTTCGGGCTTTGTGTTTTTTATTTTAAAAACCTTTAAATATTGTTGTTTATTTTAGATTTTAATGAAATTAAAAAGAAGTGATTGGATTGCAATTGGAATTATAGCTATAATAATTTTAAGCATATTAGGATTGTACTTTACTTTTTATTACTCATATAAATGTGAAAATTTAGAATGTTATTTATCACATCAAAAGGATTGTTCTAAAACAACTTTTATCAGAGATTCAAAAGAAACAACATGGAAATATTTTGTAAAAGGAAAAGCAAATGGAAATTGTGAAGTGGATGTTAAGGTTTTAAAGGTGAAGCAGGGAAGTGCAGATAAAAAGAAATTAGAAGGAAAAGCAATGACATGTTTAATTCCTTTAGAAAGCACAGTTCTTCCTGAATCAGATATTTCTAAATGCCATGGAGAATTAAAAGAAGAGATGCAGAATTTAATAATACAGAAACTGCATTCATATATTGTAGAAAATCTTGGAGAGATTGGAGAAGAATTATTAAAAGTTGCATAATGTTGCATAAACTAACACTATTTGTTTAAACTATTAGTGAAAAATGATAAAATTTGGGCCTGCAGGTATAGGTGGAATAAAAGAAATTCCTTTTGTTCTTAATAAATATAAAGAATTAGGAATAAAAGCAGCAGAAATTCCTTTTACTTATCAGATTTGGATAAAAAATAAAAATCTTGGAAGAAAAATAAAAAATCTTTCTAAAAAAGCAGGAGTTGAATTAAGTATTCACGCTCCTTATTGGATTAATCTCAATTCAAAAAACAAAAAAATAATTGAAAAAAGCAAAAAAAGAATTTTAAAATGCTGTGAAGTTGCAAGCTGGCTGAATGCTAAGAAAGTTGTATTTCATTGTGGATATTATTCTAAAGGAGAAAATTCAGAAAAAAATCAAAAAACCTTCCAGAATATTAAAAAAGCAATTATAGAAATGCAGGAGATTATTAAGAAAAATAAATGGAATGTTGAATTATGTCCTGAGATAATAGGAAAAAAGAGTGTTTTCGGAAGTATTGAAGAAATTTCAAGGCTTGTAAAGGAAACCAAGTGTGGATTTTGCATTGATTTAGCTCATGTCCTTGCAAGGTATAAATCCTATAAAATGGATTTACTTGAAAAAATGTTTCCTCAGAAAAAATGGCACTGTCATTTTTCAGGAATTGAATATGATAATAAAGGAGAAAAAAGGCACATTAAAACACCAGTTAAAGAAATAAAAAAAATCCTGAAACTTCTTCCTAAAAATAAAGACATAACTATAATTAATGAAAGTCCTGCTCCTGTAAAAGACAGTATTTTAAGTATAAAATTATATAAAAGTTCTCTTAAAAATTTTAAATAACCTGATTTACAAGTGATTCACGATATGTAACTGACATACAGTTAATTTTGTTATTACTTTGTCATTACTTAAAAATGTTGTCACCATAAAGTTTATAAATAGATTATGACTGCTTATATCTGCAGAAAATAATGCTTTTCTGCACAATTAAATTGCATGCAAAAAATTTAAGATGGAAACAAAAAAACTTTGGGTTCCAATTATGGCAATTGCACTAGCTATGTCTTTAGTGGCTTGCGTTAGTGCTGCTAGCGACATAACTGGCAATTTGGAAGTTAAAGTTAACGATGAGTTAGCCTCAAACAATGACTTAAGTGTCATTGCTGGGGAAGATGTGACAGTTAGAGTTGCATTTAACTCACTCGTTGATGCGTCTGATGTTAGTGTTAAGGTAGAGATTGAAGGCAATAAAGCTGATGCAAGTGTTACATCTAGTCCTTTTGATGTTGAAGAAGGACTAAGATACAGCAAGACTCTAACCTTAAAAGTGCCTTATGAACTTAAGGATGAAGTTAGTGATGATGTTTCCTTGATTGTTACAGTTAAGAAAGGAAGCACATACAAAACTTCTGCAGAGTTCAGCTTAAGGGTGCAAAGGCCTTCATACAATGCAGAAATCTTGTCAATTGTAACTCCTAACACAATTGAAGCTGGTGATGTAGTTCCAGTGGATGTTGTGCTTAAGAACATAGGTTACAATGACTTAGATGACTTGTATGCAAGCGCTAAGCTAGTAGCATTAGATGGTGTTGAAAGAACAATCTACCTCGGAGACCTTGTTTCTTTGGAAGATGAAGACGATGATGACGATACCACTACAACTAGTGGAAGAATCAGTCTTCAAATCCCGTACGACGCTCAACCAGGAGTTTACACTCTGAAAGTTGAAGTGTCAAACCAAGACTTAGAAGTAAGCAAGTCAAGGCAAATTATAATTGAAAATGACTTCCCAGAAGAAGTTTTCAAGGCTGGAAGTGACTTGCTTATTGTAAACCCAACAGACAAACTAAAGGTTTACAAAGTTGTTACACCTTCAAGCGAGAGTTTTGTAACTCTAGCTGCAGGTTCAAGCAAGGCTATTGAGGTTAACCCAGATTCAGAAAACTACACAGTAAGTGTAGTTGATATGAATGGAAAAGTTGTAGGTTCTTTCACTTTCAATGCAGTTGAAGATACTTCAGTTGCAAGCCCAATTGTTGTATTGACAGTTATTTTAGCAATTATCTTTTTGGTATTGCTAATTGTGCTAATTGTCTTAATTGGGAAAAAACCTGAAAGAACTGAAGACTTTGGAGAAAGCTACTACTAATTTTTGATTTTTTTTATTTTTTTATTTATTTTATATTTTGCTTTCTCCTTTTTTTATTTGTTAAACTTTGGAGAAAAATAAAATGTTTAAAAAAGTTCCAAAAAGTACTCTCAATAGAATTTTAGAAATTTACGTGCCTAAGTATAGATATTTAAAAGAGGCTGAAATTTCTTTTCCTGAAGCAAATGGAAGTTTTTCTTTAGGAGATACTTTTTACACCTCTACAAGACTAAGACATATGACATCTATTGAAGCTCAATTATGTTTAAATCAATTATGTTATACTGCTTTTGGAGAATGGTTAACAGAAAAAGATGCAAAAATAAATACAGAAATATCTTTTAATAAATATTTGGAATTAATGAAGGAAAATATGTTTATTATTAAATCCAATATAAATTTTAAAAGACAAATAGAAACAAACAAAGAAATTCAAGGGAAAATAAAAGTTATAAGAACGAAAAAGTTTAAAGGATTATATTTAGCTTTCTTAGATTTTGAATTCGAAAAAGGAAAATCAGAAGGAAATTTAGAACTTGCTTTAAAATTAAACTAATAATAATTTTAAACTCTTTCTATAATTTCAAGCTGATTATCTTGCTTACTCCTTCATTCATACTAACCCCATAAAGATTTGTCGCCTTGCTTATGACTTCATCATTATGAGTTATTACTATGTACTGGCCTTTTTCCATGTATTTATTCAATAAATGAGCAAGTCTTTCAGAGTTTCTTTTATCTAATGCAGCATCAATTTCATCTAATACATAAAAACAATACGGCCTTAATTCTTGTATAGCAAAAATTAAAGATAAAGCTACTAGTGTTTGTTCTCCTCCTGATAAAGAAGTCACATCAAAATACTTTCCATGGCCGGTTTTAACGATTATATTGACTCCTCCTTCAAAAGGTTCTTTTTTATTTTCCAACTCAAGATTAACAATTCCTTTTGTGCTTAATTGAGAGAAATTTCTGGAAAAGATTTCATTTAATTCAGTGAGTGTTTTGAGGAAAGTCTTTTTCTTTTTTATATCAATTTCATGAATAATTTTTAATATGCTTTGCTTTTCTTTTTCTAAAACCTCTACTTTTTCTTTAATTGCGTCATATTCTTTTTTTACATCATTATAAACCTCTAAAGCTCTAAGATTTACATTGCCGATTTTATTGAGTGTTTCCTGTGTTCTGTATAATTTATGAAGAAGAGTCTCTTTTGTTGCTCTTATAATTTGAATATTTTTAAATTCACTTAATTCTGATTCAAGATTTTCTAATTCAGCTCTTAACCTAGCTCTCTCAATTTTAAGTTCATTTAAATCCTGTTCAATGTTATAAACTATATTCTGTTTTAAAGATAATTCAGAATCCCCTTTTCTTATCTTATCCTGCAAAGAATCTCTTTCTGTTATAAGCTTCTTGAATTTTTTAGAAAGTTCTTCATCTTGCTTTCTTTTTTTAAATAATAATTCTTGTTTTTGCTTTATCTTATCCTCAATAACAGCGAGTTCTTCTTCAAAATCTTCTTGTTCTCTTAAAAGTTGTTTTAAAGCTATTTTAGTTCTTTCTAATTCACGTTTTTTAAAAGCTAATTCTGAGTCAATGTTTTCCTTTGTTCTTAAAGAAATTTCCTGAATCTCAATTCTTGCTGTCTCGCATTTTTTCTCTATACCTAACAATCCATCAAGTTTTTTTTCTAAAAATCCTTTTCTTTTTTCTAAAGCTTCTAATTCAGTTTTAATTAAATTTGAATTTTCATTAAAAGTTTTGATTTGCTGTTTTTTAACATTTATATCAGATATTTTTATTAGATCTGATTCTCTTTGTGAGAGTTCATTATTTAATGATTCTATTTCTTGTATAAGGATAGTTTTTTGTTTTTGAAAATCTTTTAATTTTTGATTAAAGTCCTCTATTTCTTTTTTTAATTTAGATGCTTTCAAAAAAACTTCTTCTTTTATTTTTTTAATATGCTCTTCAGTGATTTTGTTTTTGCATAAAGGGCAAATATCCATTTTAGAAATATTCTTGAGCAATTGGTTGTTTTTAGCAATGTCTTGTTTCATGCTGTAAATTTTTTTAGAAAATTCTATTTCTTTTTTATCCAATTCACTTAGAGTATTTTTTTTATTCTGTAGAGTGACTTTTATAGAAGATATTTTTTTTGTTGTAGTGTTCTTATCAAACAACTCAGATTCCAATGATTCTATTTGTTTTAAAATAAAATCAGATTCTGTTTTATAAGATTGAAGAATTGTTTTCTTGTCTTGAATTTTTTCTTGTATAGATTTCAACTCAGCTTTAATCATGTAAAAGTTTTTTCTTTGTTTTTCTAATTCTTCTAGCTGCTTTTTTTTCTGTTCTAAATCCTTTTCTTTATTTGAAACATATCCTTTAGAATTTTGAAGTTCTTTAAAAGCCAGTTCATCTTCTTGTAAAGAATTCTTTAATTCTTGTTTTTGATTTGCTATTTCATTTAATTTCCTATTTAAATTTTCTGATTTAACGTTTAAGCCTGCCAGTTCTGCTCTAAGATTTGCAATTTCTTGATTGATTTTTTCTTGTTCCAAACCAGTTGATTTTTGTATAGTAGAATTAATAGAGTCTATTTTAAGCTCATAATTCCTTATTTTTGATTCTAATTCATTAATAATCTTTTTAACTTTGCTTATCTCTTTATTTTTCTTATCAATCCTGATGTCTAGTTCCTGTATTTCTTTTTTCTTTTTTGTTAAATCGCAATAAATTATGCTTGCTTTGTATCTTTTTACATTTTCTTCAAGTTTTTTGAATCTTAATGCTTGTTGTCTTTCTTTTTCAAGATTATTCAAATAAGATGTTCTTTCTCTTAAAATAGCTAAAACCTCTTTTAGTTTTTCTTCTGTTTTTTCCAACTCTTTTAAGGATTTTGATTTTCTTGCTTCATAAATTGAAATTCCAGACACTTCTTCGATAATTTTTCTTCTTTCTTCTGTATGCATTCTTACAAAATTTTGAATTTCTCCTTGAAGAATAATATTAAATCCATTAGGGTCAATTCCTGCTTGAGCCAGCAATGATAAAACTTCTTGACGGGTTTTAGTTTGTTTATTTATTTTGTAAATACTCTGGCCGTTTCTTCTTACAATCCTTTCTATTGAAATTTCTTTTGCATCAATAGAAAAATCTTTTTTTGAATTATCAAAAACAATCTCAACTGAAGCTTGTTTAGCTCTAGGAATTTTCTTGCTTCCTAAGAAGATAAGATTTTTTGCTTTTGCTGCACGCATTGACTTAATGCTTAATCTTCCTAATACAAAACACAAAGCATCAGAAATGTTGCTTTTTCCAGAGCCATTTGGACCTAAAATAACATTAATTCCAGGAGTAAAAGGAATTTCTGTTTTTCTGACAAAACTTTTGAAGCCATGCATCACCAGCTTTTTTATATAAGTCATAAAAAGGTAAATTATCAAAGATTTTTAAAGATTAGGATTAAAAGTTTAGTGAAGTAAAATAAAATTTATAAATCCAAAAAGAATAAATCTCTTATGTCGCTTGAAACAAATAAGTTTTTGCAGGAAAATTGCATGAATTTCAGGAAAGGGAAAAAATTAATGGGAATTACTAAAGAAGGAGAAGAAGTTTATTCATGTAAGAATTTTTCCAGACATTTGAATTCAAGGGAAAATTCTGGATATTGCGGAAACTGTGTTAATTGGAAAGCATACATAAAAGAAAAAAAAGAGTATCAAAGAATTAATCAAGATTATAGTTCTAGAAATTCATTTCAGTTATAACATTTCAATTATAATAGCTAAATTAATTTTTTCTGTTCTAAATTAGCGCATGCTTTTTTCCATGTTGTCCAGGTTTTTCTGAACAAGCCGTCTTTTTTATGTTTAGCTGCGTATTTTTCCAGGAATTTGCATGTTGCAGGATCTGTGCAATATCCTGAACCAATTTCTTTGCCGTATTTTTCTCTAAGCTTGTCCATTTCTTTTTCTCGTATAGATTTTGCAATTATAGAAGCAGCTGCTACAATTACATAATTTTTATCTGCTTTATGCTCTGAAACAATTTCTAGAGTGGAAAGATTATGAATTCTTGTTTTTAAAAAATCAGTCCATTTTCTTATTCCAGGAGAAGGGCAGTCAATTATAACTTTTATTTTTTTAAGTCCTTTGTTTATTTTATTGATAATATCAGCCATTTTAATAGCTTCAAGCTTATTCAAATCTATTCCTGAATGATTTCTTTTTTCAATTTCATCTGGAAATGCAAGTTCAACTTGAAAAAACTCTGCTTTTTGTTTTATTATTTCTGCAAAATACTCTCTTTTTTTAGCAGTAAGAAGTTTAGAATCTTTAACTCCGAGTCTTTTAAAAGCTCTAATAGTTTTTTCATCAGCTAAAACTCCTGCTAAGACCATTGGCCCTATAACTGGCCCTCTTCCTGCATCATCAATTCCTAACATCAACATGAAAAATGAAAAAAATAAGGATATTTAAAATTATTTGTTAAAAAAATTTAAATAATTGTTTTTCTTGTTTTTATAATGAAAATTCAAGGATTAAAATTTCCTAAAGAAAGACTATATCCAATTGCTTTTGCAACTTTTCTTATGTATCTTGCATGGCATCCATTAGGAGATTTTATTGAATCATTGATTATTGGCTGGAGTATTGTTCCTTGTGAGATTTTCACTGGAAATTTTTGGAAATGGTGGATTCCTTTTGCTCAAAAATTACAGCATTCCTACACACTAGCTTTTTTTGCATATTTTATACCAATAACAATTTTAAGCTACGGAATATTTTTTATTTTCAAGAAATACAACAAAATTAAATTAAACAAATGGATTAAAATTCTTCTTTTAGCAATATTGTTGTTTTTCATAATTCCAGGTTTTATTTTTCAGTTTGATCCTAGTAAATCCACTGCTTATCAGAATGATATAGGAGGATTTCAGAGACATAACATGACTCCATTGAATGCATGGATGTATTTCCATATGTTTTTTTGGTTTGTCTGGATGATTTCACCTCATATTTTAGGATTATTTACAAAAGAAAAGACAATGTTAAAGATAGCTGGTGTAACATGGATAATTTTCTTAATTATATGGTTATTAACTTGGCATTATGGAAGTTTCTTTGGAATAAGAATGGTTTTTGAATGTAATTTTTAACAGGATTATAATTTAAGATTAACTAGATAGTGCTAATTTAATAGCCTTGTATTTTTCCTCAATAATTTCCTTTGCTTCTGGAATTAATTTACTCCAGCTTCTTTTTAATTTTTCAAGAACCCATTTTGTTCCCTCATCTATTTCCATTTTATGTACAGTGAATGCCAGATAAAGCAAAGAATGGACATTATCAAAATGAGCTAAAGAATCTGCACTAGCAATTATTTTAGCTTCTAGAGTTTTTTGAGGGATGTTTTTGCTTGCTCTATGAGAAATTATACAATGTTTCACTGCCTGAATTTTTTCTTCAGGATAATCATATTTAAGTAAAATTTCTTCTGCTAATACAGCACTATGATGGTTATGTTCAGGATACCAGTCTTTGTTAACAACAGAAGAATAATCATGTAATAAAGCAGCAATTTCACAGATTTCTTCATCAGCTTTTAATTTTTTAGCGAGAATTTTTGCATATTTCACAACAGAAGAGATGTGATGAGACCAAGCACCATAACCAAAATAATTTGTATCTTTTTCACAAGCTTCTTTAACTAATCTTTCAATTTCCTTTATCATAGAAAAAATCAGAAAAATATGTTATAAAAGATTATTATACTCTAATATATTTTAGTAATTAATTCTTTAATTATTCTTAATCTGATAAATAAGAATTCCAAAAGATTTAAATATATCAATTGATATACAAAAATATGAGAATGCAAAAATTAGAAAATCCTTTCGTGAGATCACCGACTCTTGATACAGTTCTTATGGTAGAGAAAACTATAGAAAAATATAGCGGAGAATATAATAGAACAAATCTATGGAAGAATCTTCCAAAAAAAGTAATGTGGCAGACATACCTTGTTATTCTTGAGTATTTAGAAAGTATTAATAAAATTGCAATAGATAAAGAGGGAAAAATTGTTTACATTTGGAATCCTGTGCTTGCTAAGAAATTAAGGTCACGAAAGGAGATAAAGATATGATAAAACCTTCTAAAGTAGTGTTTATAAATGACAAGCTAGAAAATAGCTTTAATTCTTTAAGCAAAAAAGATCCTATTAGAAAAGGAATAGTCAGAGCAATCAAAGATTTGCAAAAGAATGCATTTGCAGGAATTCAAATACCAAAAAGACTAATTCCAAAAGAATACATACAAAAATACAGCATCAATAATTTATGGAAATATGATTTACCAAACAGCTGGAGACTGCTTTACACAGTAACCCCTGAAAATGAAGTAGAATTAATATCTGCTATATTAGAATGGTTTAACCATAAAGATTATGAAAAAAAGATGAGGTATTAGATGCTATTTGTTTTGTTATTTCAAAACCTTATCAGGAGTAAGCTTTTCAAGTTCTGAAAAACCTTTTTCACTAATCTGTGATTCAGTTATTGGAACTGAAACTCCTGTGAGTTTTCCTTTTGAATTCAAATGCAGGGAATAAGGACATCTTGCTAATTTTCCAGAAGGAGTTGCTGAGGTATCTAAAATTATTCCATTGGAGATTCTTTCATGTCCTGCTTTGACTTTTATTTTTAATTTTTCAGAGATTTTATCTGCCCATTTACTTACTAAAGTATCTTCAGAAAATGCAAAATATTTTTCATATGCAGAATGAGGAAGTTTTTTATTAAGCATTAAGTAAAGATGAATGCTTGCTCCTGTCCATAACAAGTATATTTTAAATCCTGTAAGTTTTTTTAATTCTTTATCTTTATGAATTTCTTTAAGAAGCTGTTTCACTGCTTCTATATACGTCTTTTTTTTGATATTTTTTCCAGCATCTATATCAATAAAAATCCTGTCTATTGGTTTTCCAGGATGTTCATAATTGCATGCATAATGCAATTCAACAAATTTTCTTGGAGAAAAGTATCTCCAGATTAATTTTTCTTTTTCAGAAAGCTGATTTTCAACTTCATGAAGTTTTTTTCCTACTCTTAATTTTAAAAAAGATTTTTTTATTCCTAGAAGATCCTGGATTCTTAAAGGGGGGTCATGACTGCCTCTATGAATAATAAAAGGAATATTTGATTTTGGAATAAAAGTTTTTGTTGCTATTTCCCTGTCTTTAAGAAAGTTTTTTATTTTAGGAAAGATTTTTACATAATAAGCAAGACAATCTAATTGTCCTGTTGAATAAAGAATGCCTTTTTCCATAATAAATTCTAGAAAAAGAAATTTATATAATTAACCTTTAAGCTCTTTGTCATTAAGTTAGTTGAGAGGAATAAAGCCTTATAAGAAAGTTTTATAAGTATGTAATTCAAGGTTTAGAATAGCGGGGTGGAGCAGTCTGGAGTGCTCGTCGGGCCCATAACCCGGAGGTCGCGTGGTTCAAATCCCGCCCCCGCTATTTTTCTATTTATGGATTATACGACACAAAATATCTGCAATTAAAACTGCAAAAAGCTTATAAAATTCAGATATCCTTTTAATATTATGCCAGTTTATGGCTAAAGGACTTACGCCCAGTTACGCCCAGTTCGCATAGGCTCAGAATCAGAGATTCTGGCTAAATGCGCTACAGGGACTTACGCCCAGTTCGCATAGTGGTATTGCACCGGATTGCTAATCCGGGCCCTTCGGGGCTGGCAGGTTCGATTCCTGCACTGGGCGCTTTTATTTAAGTTGTTTTAATCAACAATTTCTGTAGGTATCTTATCTAAATTACAAAAATCAGAAGAAAAATTATAAGCTCCTGCATTTAAAAAAACAATTTCATCTCCAAGTTTAGGAGGTTTAAGATAAACCCTGTACCTAAACAAGTCCATTGAACAAGGAGTTATTCCTTTGATAATATAAGGTCTTGCTTCTTTATCATCAGGAGTTTTTTCTCCTTGAACAAGCAATTTAACTGGAACAATTAAAGCATCTAAATCTGAATTATAAAGAGAAGCATCCACTATCAAGGTGTTGTCAGTATTGTAAATTCCTTTATGAATTCCAATTATTTTAGTCAAAAGTTTTACAGAAGGTCCAGCAATAAATCTTCCAGGCTCAATTATCATTTTTATTCCATTGTTATTAATCCAAAGCTTAAATTCCTTGATTTTTTCTAAAATTCCTTTTATTACATTTTCATTAGTGTTTGCATAAATTCCAGGAATTCCTCCTCCAATGTTTATGTAAGATATTGCTGACAAAGCTTCTTTACTTATTAGATTTGAGATTTCGTATTTTAAATCCCATTCACTTATGTTTTGAGTTTTTCTATGAAAATGTATTCCAAGACTCTTTATTTTTGGATTGTCTTTTAATTGAATTATTTTTTTATTTACAACTTCAGAAGACATGCCAAATACAAAGTATCTCTCTGTTTTAAGAGTGTATTCTTTTAATCTTAATCTTAAAAATAAATTAATGTTAGGAGAATCATTGGAATTTAAAAAATCAATAAGAGTGTTTAAATCAGGCTCGTTATCAACAATAAAAGTTTTTATTCCTAAATCCAAAAGTTTTTTTATTAAATCCTTGTTCCATGCCTGCGCAAGAAACAACACTCTCGGCATGCTTTCTTTTGAAAGGTTTTTTAATTCATTTGCAAAATGCACACTAAACAATGAATCTGTTTCTTTTTCAAGAATTTTTCCAACAATAGGGTTTGTTTTTAAACTATAAGAAACAATATCAGAATAATTTTTTGCTTTTTCATATTGTTCTAAAACTTTTGATTTTGATAAAATGAATTTAGGCATTTTTTAATAAACCTTCTTTATCTAAACACTCTAAAGCATTAATCATTGCTAAAGGAAAAGTAATAGTTACATCTCCTATTACTGTTGCTATGTCGCTATCGTCTTTAATCTTCCCCCAGGATTTTGCTTCATTAGTTGTTGCACCGCTCATGCTTCCGCTTGTTTTATGAGCAGTGGTCATGTAAACAGCATAATCAGCGCCTCCATTCAAGAGAACACTTAAAATAGCGTGATGCTTTGAGATGCTTCCTCCAAGAGCAATTATTGCTTTTTTTTCATCATAACTTGTAGAAAGAAGAATGTTTCCAAAATCCTTGACAACATCAACAACAAAATCAGGATGTTTTTGCTGAAACAAATACAAGTGAAAACCAAAAGCTCCGTCAGTTATAGCAGGACAAAAAATAGGAACATTATTTTTAGCTGCTTGTCCAAGTATAGATGAATCATCATTAAACTCATTATTAAGGATTAGTCCTATTTCCCTTAACATCTCAGAGACACACCATGTTTTTTTCTTTTCATAAAGTTTTTCAAGAATTTGATTTATGTAATTTTCAAACCTCATATAGGATTCATTTTTTATTAAAATATTCCCCACTCTATTAATGCCTTGTTCATTTAATTCAACATCATCTGAATCAAATTTTCCTATTGCAAATTTTTCTCCAGAAGTTTTCATTATATCCTCTTCTATTCCTCCGACAGTTGTTACTATCACATCAGCCATTCCCAGGCTGATTATCTGCGCGAAAAAACCTCTTAATCCAGAAGTAACCATATTAGATGTAAAGGTAAGAAAAATTTTAGAATTATTTTTCTTCATTTTAATTATAACTTCAGATGCTTTATTAAGTTCAATACTCTGATATCCTAGATTTTTGTATCCACTAACCAAATCCTTAATGTTCATTCCTTTTTTCCATTTAAAATCTTCAATAAACGGCATTTTAATTAAGAAGTAATTTTAATTCAAAAATTAAGGAATAATTAAAACATTTAAATTCAAGTTTAAGTATAATGCTTTAATCATAAAAAATTGAATCTAATAACAGTATTTAAAGTTTTGCAATTTTGCAGTATATTTTTTAAAGAATAATTTCTTTGTTAATATATGAAAGCTATATGGGCAGGAGAGATAAATTTTGGATTAGTAAGCATTCCAATTAAATTATACTCTGCTGTAGAGTCAAAAGTAAATTTTAGATTAATTGACAAAAAAACAAAAACTCCGATTGAATACAAACGATGGAATCCAAAAACAAATAAAGAGGTTCCATGGCAGGATATTGTAAGAGGATTAGAAATAAAAAAAGGAGAGTATATTGTTATAACAAAAGAGGAGATTAATAAATTAAAACCTAAAAAAACAAACAACATTGAAATAATTCAATTCGTGGATTCTTCTCAGATAGATCCTATTTATTTTCAAAAACATTATTATGCTGTTCCTGTGAAAAAGAAAGAAAAGCCGTATTTTCTTTTTAAAAAAATTCTTCAGGATACAGCAAAAGTAGCTATAGGAAAATTTGTAATGAGGGAAAAAGAATACATCTGCGCAATTAGTCCGTATAAAAAAGGACTTGTTGTTACTAGACTTAATTATGCTTATGAAATAAGAGATATAAGCAATTTAGAGGAATTAAAAAACCCTCCGAAGCTGAGTGAAGCAGAATTAAAATTAGCAAAACAATTAATAAATCAACTTTATGAAGAAGAATTTGATATCAGCAAATTTAAAGACACTTTTATTGATAAATTAAAAGCTTTTGTTAAAAAAGAGATTAAAAAAAGAAAAAAAGTTCATGAGATTCCTGAAGAAAAAGAGATTAAAAAAACCAAAGTTGAGAAAACTGAATCTAAGAAAAATTTAATTCAAGCATTAAAAGCTAGTCTTAAAAGCTAAGCTAAATTTTAATAATCAGAATGATAGAACCTATGTTGTGCAAGTTAGGAGATTTAAGTTTTCTTTCTAAAAAATTTATTTTTGAACCTAAGTTAGATGGAACAAGAGCTGTGTGTTATTATCAAAATAACAAGATAAAACTAATAAACAGAAGAGATAAAGACATTACAACAAGGTATCCTGAATTGAATTTTAAAAAAAATCTAAAATGCAGAAACTGCATTCTTGATGGAGAGATAATTGTTTATAACAAAAAAGGCAACCCTAGTTTTAATCTTCTTCAAAAAAGAGACCAGCTTTCAAATAAATTTATGATTGAAATAAGAAGCAGAGAATATCCTGCTACATATGTTGTATTTGATATTCTTAAAAAAGATGGAAAAAATTTAATGAGTCTTCCTTTAATAGAAAGAAAGAAAATTCTAGAAAAAACAATAATTTCTTCAAGCAGAATAGATGTGATTCCATACACTACAGAAGGAAAAAAACTTTGGAGGGAAATTAAAAAAAGAAAATTAGAAGGAGTTATTGCTAAAAATCCTCTCAGCAAGTATTATCCTGGAAAAAGAACTCCTGAGTGGATTAAAATTAAATTCCTAAAAACAATTGATTGCGTGATTATAGGGTACACAAGTGAAAAAAGAGCAATATCTTCACTAGTTCTCGGAGCATATGATAAAGGCAGATTAAAATATATTGGAAGAGTTGGAACAGGATTCACTGAAAAATTTTTAGAAGAATTATATGAGAAATTAAAGCCATTAAAAACAAACAAACCTGTTGCAGAATACTCAGGAAGAAAAGAAATTCAATGGATTAAGCCGAAAATTGTTTGTGAAATCAGGTATTTGGAATTTACTAAAGACAAAATGATAAGAGCAGGGGTGTTTTTAAGGTTAAGAAATGATAAAAAACCAAAAGATTGTATTTTAGAAATAGCATAAAAATGAAAAAATTAAAGAAAATTGATTATGAAATAAGACACTGCAGAAAATGTCCTTTATATAAGACAAGAATAAAAGCTGTTCCTGGCGAAGGATTAGAAAATGCAAAAATAATGTTTATTGGCCAAGCTCCTGGAAAAAAAGAAAATGAAACAGGAAAGCCTTTTGTTGGAAGAGCTGGAAAATTTCTTGACTGGCTTTTAAAAAAGAGCAGCATCAAAAGAAATAAATGTTATATAACAAGCATTGTAAAGTGTTTTCCTCCTAGAAATAGAATTCCGAAAAAACAAGAAGCTGAAACCTGCGTTAAGAATTATCTTAAAAAACAAATAAAAATCATTAATCCGAAAATTATTGTTCTTTTAGGGAGCATAGCTAAAAAATACACTCCTAGAGAATCATTAGAAAACAGAAAGGTTATATTTACATATCATCCTTCAGCTGGAATGAGATTTCCAAAAATTAAAAAAAAGATGATTAAAGATTTCAAAAAATTACAGGAACTTAATAAAAAAATTAATATATAATTTAATCCTTAATAAATTATGGTGGAGGAGATGGTTGGAATGTCTGAACATGAATTAATACAATGGCTTAAAAATTTTGCTGACAGATTAGATTCTAGAGCTGAATCAAAACAGCAAAGACTGAGAGTATATACATTAGAGATTCCTTATGAAGAAATTTTTCTTAAAAATGGGCATGTTAAAATCAAAGAATATGTTGCTCGAGAAAGAATTCGAGCACATAATTTGAATGAAGCGAGAAACAAGCTTTACTGTAGAGTGTTAAATGCATGTATGGAGGCTAAATATAGAAAAGATATAATATCTTACAAAGTCCATAGAGATAAAATAAGAACCCTATAGCTTAGAGTTTAATATTCTTTATTAACCTGAGATGTTCTTTTGCTTGGAAGATTAAATTTCTTTAAGATATCTTTGACAAGTTGTCTGTCTGAGGATTTTTTTATACCTTTCCAATCTAAAAGAATTAAATCCACTTCCTCGCATGTTTTTTTAATAGCTTCCTCAACCATTTCTTTTGTTAAAGGAAGAACATAATTAGGAATTACATGAGAAATAGCTACATTAGATTTTAATTGAATTTTATTAAAGCTCTGGCAGTAATGTAAACCTCCTATTGCAATTGCAATTTCATTATAAGGATTTTCTTTAAAATTTTCAATTGTCTCTTTTATTGTTTTTGCAACAGCAAATGCTGCTCTTCTATCATTCCATTCCTGCTCAGTTGAACCTATTTCAATAAACATGCATGGTTTATTTATCAAAGGGCCGTGGTGAGTGCATTCCATTGTTACATCATAATCTAATTTGTAATGTTCAGCATTTTTAGTTAATTTTTCAAAACACTGTTTCAGGAATAAAGCAGAAGTCATGCATACTTTTCCAGGTTTTCCTCCGTAAAGAGCATCTGCCCAATTTCCTGGAGCATGTATTGACAAAGTTTTTTGTTTTTTTTCTGATTTATGCTTTGATGCAAAAATAACAAAATCATATTTATTTATTTTTTCAGGATTAAGATTTTCCTCATGAAGAATATCATTGTCTACAAGATAAAAATTATAATTTCCATACTGGCTTAAGGCAGTTGTTATATTAATTCCTGCTTTGTCTTTTTTTGATGCAACAATTAAGAAATTCTTAAACATACAAGAAATAAAAAACTCTTATTTTAAAATTTTGTTGTGAACTAAAAAAGAAACATTAAAATAATCACAAAGACATTTAATTGCATGAGCAATACAATTAACCTAATACTTGCCACAATTTTCTTATTTTTAGGAATTCCTCTAGGAAATTTTCTTGCAAGAATAACAAAAGAAGAGCTTCAATCAGGGCAGGAATGGTTTAAAATACTAATAATAATTTGTTTAATTGGAGGCTTTATGAGTCTTGTCTTTAAAAATGATATTTTAATGTTTACTTTATTTTTTATAGCAATAGTAACCAGCAGAAGTTTGTTAAAAAGAAAAAGTTTGTTAAAAGTGAAAAATTAAGAAAATTAAGGTTTTCCTCCCCCGCCTTTTCTTCTTCTGTTTCTTTCTCTTAAATCCCAAGAACAAAAATTTGATATAACGTCTCTTTCTCTTGCAATTACTGTAAATAAAACTCTGCCACGAAAAGCATATACATAATTTCTATCAACCCATAACTCAATGTTTTTCTTTTTGCCTTTTCCTCTCTTAGCATTATAACCTAAAACCCTATCTGGTTTAAGATTGGATTTCCAGGTTTTTTTCAATCTAGAATAAATCTCATTTATAACTTCTGGGTGTTTTAGATAGTATTTTTCATCATTATGAACTCTAAGGCAGTATCTTTCAATTGCATGAGGTTCTAATGCAATTCCTGTAATATCCATATTAAAAGTCTCTTAAAAAAGTTTAAAAGTCTTATGCTTGCATTAAAATAAGAAAAAATATAAACTCTTGTTTTTATTTGAAAACATGTTATATCTAATTGGTTTAGGGCTTAACGCTGAAGGAATATCAAAACAAGGCCTGCAGGCAGTTAAAAAATGCAAAAAAATTTACTTAGAAAATTACACAGTGAGTTTTCCTTATTCAATAAAAGAACTTGTTTTTGTTTTAAAAAAGAAAGTTATTCCTGCTGATAGAGCAAAAGTTGAAGGATTAAGTTTAATAGATGAAGCTAAAAAAACAGATATTGCTCTGCTTGTTTATGGAAGTCCTTTAACAGCAACAACCCATATTTCATTAATAAATGAAGCTAAAAAAAGCAAAGTTAAAACAAAAATCATTTATAATGCCTCTATTTTAGACGCAATTGCTGAAACAGGGTTGCAATTATATAAATTTGGAAAAACAACTTCTATGCCTGCATGGGATTTGCAAAAAAACTACACTCCTAAAAGCTTTATGAAAACAATTCAAGAAAATCTCTCAATGAAAGCCCATTCACTAATTTTAATTGACC
>CAYLHY010000004.1:0-24056 GCA_964383885.1 Candidatus Woesearchaeota archaeon | reverse complement strand
AAAGTGCTGTTGGTTCAGCCTTATCTGAATTTTTTGAAGAAAATCCAAGTATTGCAAGAAAAATTGTTTCTAAAGCTTTAGATTCAGCAAAAGCAAGACTAGCAGCAAAAAAAGCAAAAGAATTAATTAGAAGAAAATCCGCCTTTGGAGTTTCTGGATTGCCTGGAAAATTAGCAGATTGTTCCAGAAAAAAATCTGATGAAACTGAACTGTATATAGTAGAAGGAAATTCAGCAGGAGGTTCAGCCAAAATGGCTCGTAATAAAGAAATACAAGCCATACTGCCTTTAAGAGGAAAAATTCTTAATGTTGAAAAAGCAAATCCTTCTAAAGCTTTATCAAGCGAGGAAATTGCAAATTTAATAACAGCTATTGGAACAGGTGTTGGTGAGAATTTTGATATTAATAAACTTAGATACAGTAAGATTATTTTAATGGCTGATGCAGATGTTGATGGAGAACATATAACAACTTTATTGCTGACTTTCTTTTTTAGATTTATGCCTCAATTAATTGAAAATGGTAATTTATTCATAGCAATGCCTCCTTTATATAGAGTTAGAAAGAAAAAAGATTATTATGTTTATAGTGATGAGGAGTTAAAAAAACTTCTTGAGAGAATTAATGCAGGTTCAAGTAATGTTACAAGATTTAAAGGTTTAGGTGAAATGTCTTCTCAGCAACTTTGGGAAACTACAATGAATCCAAAAACTAGAAAAATAAAAAAAGTTTTTATTGAAGATGCTTTAGAAGCAGATCAAACTTTTTCAATGTTAATGGGAGATGATGTTCAGGCTCGTAAGGAGTTTATACAAGAAAATGCAAAGGAGGCTGAATTAGATGTTTAAAAATGGCAAAAAAAAGCAAGTTAAAAACACCTGACTGGATTTTAGAAGGATATGACTCTGAAGAAGAGTACAATAAAGCTAAGGGAATCTCTCCTGAAAAGAAAAAGAAAGGAAAAACTTTCAAAATTCGTATGTGTCCTAAATGTGGAAGTGAAGATGTCGGAGTTGTGTTAAGTGGAAATGATTTTGAAGAAGAATCCAACACTGGAAAAGAATGGGAGTGTCATAAGTGCGGATGGAAAGGACAGAATATTATGGAAAAAGAACTTAGTGAAGAGGAATTTATTAAACATATAGAAGAAAATCCAAAATGAAATCAAAAAATAAAGAAACTAATGAAGAAGAAGTAGTGAATACTGAAATTTCTTCAGAAATGAAAAAATCTTATTTAGATTATGCCATGTCTGTTATTGTTTCTAGAGCTATTCCCAGTGTAGAAGACGGCTTAAAACCAGTTCAAAGAAGAATTCTTTATTCAATGAACCAGATGGGGCTTAAGCCTAATACTCAAACAAAAAAATCAGCAAGAATTGTAGGTGATGTTATTGGTAAATATCACCCTCATGGAGATCAAGCTGTTTATGACACTATGGTTAGACTTGCTCAAGATTTTTCATTAAGATACCCTTTGGTTTTCGGACAAGGAAATTTTGGAAGTATTGATGGAGATGATCCTGCTGCAATGAGGTATTGTGTAACAGGAGATTCAATGATTGTAACTGAAAATGGATTAGAAAATATAAAAGATATATCAATTAAAGAAGATATTAATTTAAAGATACTAAGTAAAGATAAAAAAATAAGAAATGCTTCAAAGTGGTTTGATTCTGGAGAACATGAAACTATAAAAATAACCACAAACAAAGGGTATTCATTAACTGGAACATACAACCATCCAGTATTAACCTTAATAAAAACAGAATGGGGGCTTGCTTTCTGCTGGAAATTATTAGAGCAAATAAAAGAGGGCGATATTGTAGTTTTAGATAGACTAAGCGATGATTTTTGGCCTAAAAAAGAAATAAATTTAGAAAAATATTACCCAAAAATAAAAAATAGACATCAACATAAAAGAATTCTCCCGAAAACATTAAACAAAGATTTAGCTCTAATTTGTGGATTATTAATAGCTGAAGGTTCAATAACAAAGAATAAATTAGAATTTTGTAATGCAGATAAAGAGGTGATTAGGATATTTGAAGAAAAATGGAAAAATATTTTTCCAGACAGCACCTTGCATAAATTCAAGAGAAAACCTTCATCTTATGGAAAACAAGAATATTTTAGATTAGAATGTCATTGTAGATATACTTTAGAGTTTTTAAGAAATTTAGGAATAAATGAAGGAAAATCAGATGAGAAAGAGATACCCAAACTTATATTTTTATCTCCAAAACATGTTGTCATAGAATTCTTGAAAGCTTATTTTGAAGGTAATGGAAGTATTACTTATTCAACGAAGATAGTTGAATTAGGTTGTTGTTCTAAAAGTAAAAAGTTAATAAAACAATTACAGATTCTTCTTCTTAGGTTGGGAATAGAGAGTTTTTGGAGATATGATAAATGGAAATTTATAGATAAACTAATAATAAGGAATAAAAGAAATATCACAAGATTTTACAAAGAAATAGGGTTTTTATGCAGGAAAAAAAATGCAAAACTGGAATTTTTAGTCTTAAAATATAAAAAAGATTTTTCAGATACAGACTATGTTCCGTTTATATCTGATTTTATAAGAGGTATATCTCATAATAAATTTATTATGAAACATAATTTTGATAGATATTCCTCTATGAAGCAAAATTACAAAAGAATATGTCAATTATTAAGGAATGAAGTAGGAATAGATTATAGTTCATTGTTTGAGTATTTCTTAACATATCAATATTTATTTGAACCAGTTGTAAAAATAGAAAAAGCCGGAATACAAAAAGTTTACTCTATAAAAGTGGATAGTAACTGCCATTCATTTATTTCAAACGGTTTTATTAGCCATAACACAGAAGCAAAACTAATGCCTATATCAAATGAATTACTAGAGGATATTGATAAAGAAACAGTTGAATTTGTTCCTAATTATGATTCTTCTTTAACTGAACCTATGCTGCTTCCTGGAAAATTTCCGAATTTGATTTCAAATGGAGCTTCTGGAATTGCTGTTGGAATGTCTACAAATATTCCTCCTCATAATTTAACTGAAATATGTAATGCTATTATAGCTTACATTAAAAAACCAGACATAACAATTTCTGAACTTATAAAAATTGTTCCAGGTCCTGATTTTCCAACAGGAGGGATAGTTTCTGGAAATATAAATGAGGTGTATAAAACAGGAAAAGGAAGATTAATTATGAGAGGTAAGGTAACTACTGAGACAATAAAGAAAAAAGAAGCAGTTGTAATAACTGAAATTCCTTATATGTTAAATAAATCTCTTTTAGTAACTCAAATAGCTGGACTTATTAAAGACAGAAAAATTAAAGATGTTTCTGATTTAAGAGATGAATCTGCAAAAGGAAAAATAAGAATAGTCTTGGAATTAAGAAAAGGAGCAAATCCTAAATTTATTATTAATCAACTTTACAAATACACAAGACTTCAAGACAGTTTTAATGTAAATATGTTAGCATTAGTTAAAGGACAACCAAGAGTTTTGAATTTAAAGAATATTCTTGAAGAGTATGTAAATTACAGAAAGGTTATAATTACCAACAGAAGCAAATTCTTGCTGAAAAAAGCAAAAGAAAGATTAGAGATTGTAGAAGGCTTGCTTATTGCATTGAAAAAAATAGATGCAGTTATAACTGCCATTAAAAAATCTAAGACAACTGCAGAAGCATTAGAGACTTTAATGAAAAAATTTAAACTTTCAAAGAGGCAGTCTCAAGCTGTTCTTGAAACAAAACTGCAACAATTAACTTCTTTGGAATTAGGCAAGCTTAAAAAAGAGCAAAAAGAATTAAAAGAAAAAATATCAGAACTAGAAAAAATATTAGGAAATATCAAAGAGGTGTTAAAGATTATTATTAAGGAAGTGACTGAACTTAGAAATAAATTCGGAGATTCAAGAAAAACTAGTGTTGTTAAAAGTATTAAAGAGATTAAGGAAAAGGACATTATTCAAGAAAAAGATGTAATTGTTACAATTACTGATAAGGGTTATTGCAAAAGAATGGATATTCAAACTTATAAGGAACAAAAAAGAGGAGGAAAAGGAGTTATTGGAAGTGGATTAGCTATGGGTGATTTTGTCAAGCAATTAATCCCTTGTTCAACTCATGATTATTTGATGTTTTTTACTTCAAAAGGAAGAGTTTTATGGCTTAAAGCATATGATGTTCCTGCTGCTGAAAGATACAGCAAAGGAAAAGCAATTATTAACATGCTTAAACTTAGAGATGAGAAAATTACAAAAGTGATTTCTGTAAAAAATTTTGAAGGTTACTTATTCATGGCGACTAAAAAAGGCATTGTGAAAAAAATTTCTTTGAATTATTTTTCAAAACCAAGAGTTTCAGGAATTAAAGCTATTAATCTCCCTCCTGATAATTCTGATGAACTTATTGGGGTTGAGATTGTAAAAGATAATCAAGAAGTTATTCTCGCCACTAAAAAAGGAAAAGCAATAAGGTTTAATGCTGAAGATGTAAGAGCTATGGGAAGAGCTAGTTATGGTGTGACAGGAATTAAACTTGAGAATGATGATGAAGTTGTTAGTTTGGAGGTTTTAGATACAGATGCAATTATGACTATAACTGAAAAAGGATACGGAAAAAGAACAGCTGTTAAAGATTACAGGAAAACTGCAAGAGCTGGTAAAGGAGTTATTAACATTAAGGTTACTGCTAAAACAGGAAATGTTGTGAATACAGTTGCTGTTAATCCATCAGATAGCATAATAATCACAACTGCAAAAGGAATGGTTATAAGAACTAGTTTGAAAAACATTAGGGTTATGGGAAGAGCTACTCAGGGTGTTAGAGTTGTTAAATTGCAGCCAGGGGATAAAGTTACTGATATAGCTAAAGTAGTTGACAAAGAAGTTGATAGAGAAAAGTGATTTTTAATTAAAATAGTTTATGTTTTCTAAATTATTTAGAAATATTTATAAATAAGTAGAAATTAGTAAAAATAATTAAAAATAAGTAGAAATAAGTTTTAAAAATGGTGAGAGCATTAATTAATCTTGATGAAAACATTAACAGAGTGCTGAATATCGTGAAAGCAAAATACGGACTTAAAGATAAAAGTGAGGCTGTGGAATTTGTGATTAATAGATATATAGAATTTGAATCTGAACCTGAATTAAGACCTGAATTTATAAAGAAAATTAAAGAAATTGAAAAACAAAAAAGTATTAAGATTAAGAATTTTGCTGAAAGATACAATTTGAAATAAAAATGTATGAATTAGAAGTAAAGAAAGAGGTTGATAATATATTTAGAAAACTATCAAAGAAAAACCCTAAACAATTAAAAATTATTAATAAAAAAATTCAAAAAATAATAAAATATCCTTATCATAATTATAAATTTTTAAAAAAACCTCTTCAAACTTTTAATAGAGTTCATATTGATAAACACTTTGTATTAATATTTAAAATAGACCACATTAAAAAAATCGTGACTATTTATTATTTTGGCCATCATGACAATGTTTATAAATGGGTTCCTGGCCAGAATTAATCTTTAATGTATTTAAAAACTGTAGGGTATCTTTCTTTATATTTATCTGTATTTTTTGTTTGATTTAATTGATAATTTGATTGTTTATTTTGATTATGAGCAGAATTATGAGCAGGACATATTTCTAAATACTCGCACCATTCACATAATCTGCTTTTAATAGGAATAAATTCTTTAGTTGATTCTATTTTTTTTATTAATTCAAAAATTTCTTTTTTTAATCTCTCAAGTTCTTCGTTGCTTTTTTTAGAAGAGATTTTTTTATTATAAGCCAGATAATGCCAATTTAAAATTACTTCTTTATCTTTTCCATAAATTTCTTTAATTGCTATTGCATATAATGAAAGTTGTTTGTCATTTTCTATGTCTTCTCTAGAAGGAAGAGAGCCTGTTTTGTAATCATGAATTTCAAATTCTCCTGTGTGAATATTTTGAGAGAGTCTGTCTATGTATCCTATTATTTCATATTTTCCTTCTTCATCAAGCTTTAAAGTTATTTTTTTTTCAAGCTCTATGGTTCCGTCATCAAAAGGATAGTGTTTTTTATAGTAATCAATTAAAAATTTAATTCCTCTATTATAATAATCTTTGAAAGTTAATTTTTCATCAACTATAATTATGTCTTCTGTAAAATCTCTTTCCCAGGCTTTAGAATAAAAAATAACCACATCATCTAAAGAAGGAATCTGTTTTTTTGTTTCAGCTTTTTTTACTTGTTTATAAATCCATTCTAAAGTTTCATGAACAACACTTCCTAAATGAGCTTCAATTGTTCTTTCTATTTTTGGGATTATTTTGTCTATATAACGGAACTTAAATTTTAATGGACATTGCTTAAAAGTATTTAGTTTTGAATAAGAATACACTGCCATTAAGGAAATAATTTTTTATTTTTTATAAGTTTTATTATCCAGAATTTAATGACGCTTTTAGATAATTTCCCCCCAGCCGATTAATCTCCAATGCCCTTTAATATTTCTTGCTATTCCAACATTACTTCCTTTTATAGCTACAACAGGTATTTTTAATTGCATTTCTATTATATTGTTTTCTATTTTTTCAACACTTCCTATTGTAATAGTTGTGTTAACACTTAACATTAAAACCTCTTTTGTTTTTAAAGGTTCAATTTTTTCATGTTCTGATGTTCCCATTACTTTTTCAAATAGATTTTCTTTTATTCTTATCTTATAAGTTATGTCTGGAAGAGAATTTTTTGTAGAAACCAAACATCCAATTAATGCATCTGATTTTGTTAAAAAAGGATCCAAAGATGTTTCAATGGAAATACTAGCTCCTGGAGTCACTTCTTTAACTTGTTTATTTCCTTTATGAAGAGAAAGTATTTTAGTGTTGAGAGTTTCATAAATTTGTTCATTATGTTTTTTTAAGGTTAGTCCTGGTTTGATTTCTATTTCATCTCCTACTTTTAGAATTCCTTTTTTTAATACTCCTCCTAAAACTCCTCCTTTTAGATTTTCTATTGAAGTTCCTGGTTTATTAATGTCAAAGCTTCTCGCTACTAAAAATATTGGAGGCATAGAAAGGTCTCTTTTAGGAGTTGGCATTTTTGCTAATTCTTCTAGAATTTTATCAATATTAACTCCCTGCTGGGCAGAAACAGGTATAATTGGAGCAGACTCAGCAATAGTTCCTTTTACAAATTCTTTGATTTCTTTATAGTTCTTTAAGGCTTGCTCTTTATCTACTAAATCAATTTTGTTTTGAACTATGATTATGTTTTTTATTTTTTTAGCCTGCAAAGCAGAGAAATGCTCCATTGTCTGAGGTTTAATTCCTTCATTTGCAGCTATAACAAGTATTGCAGCATCAATTATTGCTGCACCAGAAAGCATAGTAGCCATTAGCATTTCATGGCCAGGAGCATCAATGAAACTTACGTATTTTACAGGAGAGCCTTTTCCTTGAGTATTATAATTATTTCCTTCTTTGTAGATTGTTATATCAGCATATCCTAATTTAATTGTTATACCTCTTTTTAATTCCTCTGAGTGAGTATCTGCAAACTTTCCAGTAAGTCTGCTTAAAAGAGTGGTTTTTCCATGGTCAATATGCCCTACAATTCCTACGTTTAATTCCGGGATTTTTTTTGAATTTTCAGAGTTTTTCATATGAGAAGTAAAATAACTCCCTTAAAAAAGATTATGTTTTTGTTATGGAAATATTTAAATAACTCTTTTTATTAATTGTTTTATGAAAATTGAGGTGTCAAAGAAAAGTTTTTTTATTACATTAGGAATTTTTCTTTTACTAGCAGGTTTTTTTGTAGTGAGAGCATCAGTTAATGAGAACCTGCCTTGGCATTCTGCTTCTCAAGTTAAAATGGCTAATGGGAATGATTTGGAGACAGAGATGAGTTCTGTGAAAAATGATATTTCACAAAATGTTTTTTATATACTTTCCTCGAATCAAGTGTCATGTTATGATGAAAAAAATAAATGGTGTACTACTCCTCCTTTAAAATATCTTGATCGTGATATCGTAAAGCCTAAAGGAGCAGATAGAGTTTGTCTTGTTTGTTCTATTCCAACTTCAAGCAGTACATGCAGGACTAAATTTCATTTAGGAAATAAAATATTAGAACAGAGAATGGGTTCTTCGCAAAAATGTGGAATAAATGTAAATAAATGCTATGATATAAGTGATGTTCCCTCAGGAAGTAAATTTTATTTAGAAGGACAGGACAATCCAGGAACCTTCACTCTTGAATGTTCTAGAATTATCTTTTATAATTCTAATAATAAAAATAATCTTCCAATTCAATTTTAAATTTTTTAAAAAATTCTGAAAAATTTATCTTCACTCACTCGGCTCTTTATCAGGATTAGCTAATTCTTTTAATTCCTCTTTAGAAGGTTTTGGCTCTTCATCTGGATGAGCTTTATCTTCTTCTGCAGAAACATTTTCTTTAGGTTCTTTTTCAGGATTAGCTAGTTCTTCAGCTTCTGGTTTTTCAACTGGTGTTTTATTCTGCTCTGGAAAAATTTCAGCTAAGGTTTTTGGGCCTTGTTTTACCACTTTAGTGTTTATTTGAACAATTGCATCTGAGATGACTTCCCCACGAACTGTTTTCCTTAATCTTAAACCTTTTGGTTTTTTATTTACTTTTTTGTCTCCTTTTGGTCTTTTATGCATTGCTTTTCCATAGCCTAATAGAACTTTTTTTAAACCAATTCCTGGAATTCCTTTTAAAGCTGTAAATCCTGCTTTGTCACTTGCCCCTGTTATTTCTAATTCATAACCCTTTAAATTTTCTGAGATATCCTCTCCTTTAATAATGTCTCCTAGTTTTTTTTGCTTTAATCCAGGAGCTTCTGCTTCTATTTTATATGTTTTTCCTTCTTTTGTTGATATGTTGATTTTAAAAGCCATTATATTTTAATTGAAAATTTAGTTTTTAAAGGTTTACATCCCCCACTCAGATTTATCCTGCCTTTTTATTTCTGCTATTTCTTGAAGAGTTTTTATTTCTTTTTCTGTAAGAAGATCTTTGTTTTGTTTAAATGTTTTAAACTGGTTTTCGCTTATATCTGAATAAAGGAATTTTTTATCTTTTAACTGCCTTTCATAATTTGTTCCTGAGATTGAAATTGCAACCTCCATTCCCTCTTCTGCTGTTTCAACAGATTTGTTTTCTGACTGAATGTTTTTTATTCTTCCTACTTTTTCTCCTTTTTCATTAATGACATTCATTCCAGGTTTTAATTTTCCTGCTTCAACTCTTACACCAAAAATTGCAGGGTTGGTGTTTCTAAAAACATATTGATGCAATATTTCTAATTTGCAGATGTCTGCTAAAGCCATTAATCTTCTTTTTTCAATCTCCTTGGCTTTTTCCTGCCTGAATTCCACTAAATCTTCAATTAGTTTGTAGATTACATCATTTGTGAGAATTTTTATTTTGCCTTTTATTTGTTCTGCTTCAGGATCTATTGAAGTGTTGAATCCTACAATGATTGCATTAAGCTCATTAATGTCAAGATTTGCTTTTGCAGATATTAAATCTGTTTTTGTTATTTTCCCAATTCCTGCTTTTACAACTGGAATATTGTTTTCCTTTAATAAAGTTAAAAGAGCTTCTAAACTTCCTAAAGAATCTGCTTTTGCAATTATTCCTTCTTTAGATAAATAAGATTGTATATTTTCTGAAAGCTCTTCTTTGAATCTTTTTTTAATTTCATTTAATTTTTCTTTTTCAAAAACCTCAAAAGGCATTCCTGGAAGAATATCTGTTTTATTAACAAGCTGCATTCTTAAACCAGTAGAAGCTTTTACAGATTCTTTTGGAGTGAATTTGCTGGAAAGAGGCATTATTTCCTCGAGAATTCTTATCTTGGTTATGATTGGATTATCAGGATTTTCAAAATTAGCTACTATTATTTCATCATCTTTAGATAAAGTTCCGTCATAAAGTATTGCTTCGTTGTAATTAATTGATTGTTCTGTTTTAACTTCTAACATGACTCCTTTTCCGTGTTTTTTTAATTCTAATTTTCCAGCAAGATACTTCTGGCTTAATCCACATAAAACCATTATTAATTCTTGAATACCTTGTTTTGTTACAGCAGATGTTGGAACTAGTGCTATTTTTTTTGTAAAATCCTGGATATTATAATAAAGGTCTGAATCAAATCCATAACTGTTTAAACTTCCTATTATAGTCATGTATCTTTCATTAAAAATCTGCTTTACATGGCTTTGCTGAGATTCAATATTTTGTTTTAAAGATTCATTTTTATCAAGAAATCTCCATCCAGAGATATTGTCTATTTTATTTAAAGCTATTATAAACGGAGTTTTGTTGTGTTTCAAGATTTTAATGACTTCAGCTGTCTGAGGTTTAATTCCTTCATTAATATCTATAACTAAAACAGCTAAATCTGCTAATGCACCTCCTCTTTTTCTTAAATTAGTGAAAGCAGCATGTCCAGGAGTATCAATAAAAAGAAAACCAGGAATATTAATTTTAATTCCTGTTTTTTCAATTAAAGGGCAGGATTGTTTTAGATTTTCAATTGGAAGAAGTGTAAATGATATTTTTTGAGTGATGCCTCCTGCTTCTGTTTTTTGTATAGAGCTTCCTCTAATGCAATCTAATATGCTTGTTTTTCCATGGTCAACGTGTCCGCAGACAGTTACTATTGGCTGCCTTATTTCTTTTTTTGCCATAAAAATAAATAATTTATCAGCTTAAAAAGCTTTAGAAAATACTAAACTAGAATTAATAAGGAAGAATTCCCATTCTGCATAAAGCAGAACCTACCCATAAGACTAAAGCAAGATAAAAAAGTGTCCAAGCTTTTGTTATAGGAAAAAGTTTAAAGAATTTTTTGAATTTCTTTTTGCTGAAGTCTGGATAAAGAAATGCCATGATATTGGCACATATACTATCTATTAAAAACAACCACCAGATTATAGCTTCTAAATTAACCATGCCTTTAATAATCAATAACAACTTATAAATTTTTCTTTGTTTTTTATTTTTGGTTAATTTAATAAACTCTTTGTTGATTGCATTTTTGTAATAAAAATGACAAGAATTTATGAAATTAAAGAAAGAACTTCAAAAGACATTATTCAGGTTCTGCATCCTTTAGTTAGAGAATGGTTTTTTTCAAAGTTTAAAGAATTTTCTTTAACTCAAAAATACGGAGTAATAAATATCTGGGAGAGAAAAGATACCTTAATTTCAGCTCCTACAGGAGGCACTAAAACTCTGACTGCTTTTTTAAGTATATTGAATTATTTAGTTATGCTTGCTGAAAAAAATGAACTTGAAGACAGGATTTACGCTGTTTATACTTCTCCTTTAAAAGCATTAGTAAATGATATTTCTAAAAATTTAATAGAACCTTTAGAAGAAATTCAAGAACTTGCAAAGAAAAAAAAGATTAAGCTTCAAAAAATAAGAGTTGCTGTCAGGACTGGAGATACTTCTGTATCTGAGAGAGCAAAAATGATTAGAAAATCTCCTCATATTCTTGTTACAACTCCTGAAACTTTTGCAATATGTTTAACAACTAAAAAATTTGTAGAGAAATTTAAATTTGTGGAGTTTTGCATAGTAGATGAAATTCATGCGTTGAATAATAAAAGAGGGGCTTACCTTAGTTTAAGTTTAGAGAGATTAAATGAATTAAGCAATATCTATCCTGTGAAAATAGGGCTATCAGCTACAATTGAACCTTTAGATGAAGTAGCTAAATTTTTAGTTGGAATTGATGACAACAGGGAAGTGTATATAGCAGATGTTCCTTTGAATAAAAAAATAAACATAGAAGTTTTAACTCCTGCAGATGATTTAATTAATGAGGAGAATCTTCATAGCAGGATGTACTCATTACTATCTGAATTAATCCAGAAGCATAAAACTACATTAATATTTACAAACACTCGTTCTGCTACAGAAAGAGTTGTTAATTATTTAAAAGAAAAATTTCCAACTGAATACGGAGATCATAACATAGCAGCTCATCACTCTTCTTTAAGCAAAGACCATAGATGGGATATTGAAGAAAAATTAAGACAAGGAAAGTTAAAAGTTGTTGTATGTTCCACTAGTTTAGAATTAGGAATTGATATAGGATTTATTGATTTAGTTGTAATGTTAGGTTCTCCAAAATCTTCAGCAAGAGCCTTGCAAAGAATTGGAAGAGCAGGGCATAAGCTTCATGATACTGCAAAAGGAAGGTTTATTGTAATGGATAGAGATGATTTAGTTGAATGCAGTGTTATTCAAAAAGAAATGATTGAAAAGAAAATAAATAAAATTGAATTTCCTAAGAATCCTTTAGATGTTCTTGCACAGCAGATTTATGGAATGGCTATTTACAAAATATGGAATGTAGAGGAATTGTTTGAATTGATTAGAAAAAGTTATTGTTTTCATACTTTGTCAAGAAATGATTTTTTTGATATTATAAGTTATCTTGCAGGAGAGTATGCTTTAGAAAAAAGCCATGTTTATGCTAAAATATGGTATGATTCAATTACAAAACAAATTGGAAAAAAAGGCAAAATGGCAAGGGTTTTATACATGACGAATATTGGAACAATTCCAGAGGAAAGTTTTGTTAAAGTTAAACTTGCGAATTCAGGAGAGCAGATAGGAGTAATTGATGAGGGTTTTTTAGAGAGAATGAGAAAAGGAGATGTTTTTGTTTTAGGAGGGAAAAAGTATATGTACAGTTATACAAGAGGTATGAATTTATATGTTAGAGCAGATATTAAAAGGCCTCCTACAATTCCTTCATGGTTTTCAGAGATGCTTCCTTTAAGTTTTGATTCTGCTTTAGAGATAAATAGATTTAGAAGCTTAATGAAAGAAAAAATTTCAAATAAAAATAAAAAACAGGTTATTGAATTTATTCAAAAATATCTTTACGTTAAAAAACATACAGCAACAGCAATTTATAATTATTTTTTAGAGCAGCATGAGTTTTTAGAAATTCCTGATATGAAAACACTTATTGTAGAGAGGTGCAGATATGAGGGCAGAAACAGACTTATATTTCACAGCATGTTTGGGAGAAGAGTTAATGATGCTTTATCAAGAGCTTTTGCGTATTTAATGGCAACATCTAGAAAAAGAGATATTGAAATTGGAATTAATGACAATGGTTTTTATCTTGCAGGAGAAAAACTTCCAATTGAAAAAGTTCTTAATTATCTCACACCAGATAAATTAGAAAAAACTTTAGAAGAAGCAATAGACAGGACAGATATTTTAACTAGAAGATTCAGGCATTGCGCGACAAGAGCTTTGATGATTTTAAGAAGCTATAAGGGAAGAAATAAAACAGTGGGAAAACAGCAAATGAGAAGCCACTTTCTGCTTTCAAGAATAAAAAAATTAACAAAAAATTTCCCTATTTTAAGAGAAGCAAGAAGAGAGATTTTAGAGGATTTAATGGATATTAAAAATGCTAAAAAAGTTCTTGAATGGATTAAGCAGGGAAAAATCAAGATTAAAATTCTTAATACTAAAATTCCAAGCCCTTTTGCAGTTAATCTTATTATTCAAGGAAAAGCTGATTTAATTAAAATTGAAGATAAACAAGAATTCTTAAAAAGAATGCATGAAATGCATTTAGAGATGTTGAGAAAATAAATGAAAGAAATAAATTCAGATAAATTTGAAACTCTCTCAAATTTAATAGAATGATTGAAATATTTTTTAAAGATTTTTTTATGAATGGGAATTAAGAAGATTTTATCTTTAACTATTTTAATGACTAGCGTGTACTTTATGGGAAGAAGAGCTCCTCCTGATTTAAAAGAAGTTTTAGATTATGCAGAATCTCACCCCCAACACCAAGAAGTTATTTTAAATGAAATTATGTATGATAGAGAAAAAAATAATTTAGGATATTCTCCAGAATCACTTGGAAATTTTTCAAGGGCTTTGTTGTTTGAATTTAATAGAAAAAAATTTAATCTTAAAGAAAATTCGAATTTAAGTGATGATTCTAGAACTACTTCTAAATCTGAATCTAAAAATAAAATCCCTCCTGATTTGTTTAATTGCCTTTATAATTTTATTCTTAATTCAAAAGGTGAGTAAAGACGAGTAATAAAAGATAAAAAAGAAAAGAGCTTTTAAACAATACTTTTTTATTTTTTTTATGAAATCAAAAACTTTTGAATACTTTTTTATTAACAAGTGTGTGTTTTTTCCTAAAAAAGGAATTCTTACAGTTGGAGATTTGCATTTAGGATATGAGATTTCTTTAATCAAATCTGGAATTCTAACCCCTAAAATGCAGAATAAAGAACTTATAAAGGAATTAAGAAAAACTTTTATGCAGATTAGAGATAAAGGCATGGATATTAGAAAAATTATTTTTTTAGGAGATATAAAACATAGTTTTGGATTTGAATTTGAAGAGAAATTTAGTTTTAAGGAAGTTTATGAGTTTTTAAAAAAACATTTCAAAGAAAGAGATATAATTTTCATAAAAGGAAATCACGACACAATTGATTATTCTTTTAAAAAGAAAATGAAAAATTATTATTCTGTTAAAGATAAACATGGAAAGATTATTTTTATTCACGGACATAAAGATTTTTTAGAAATTCACAATAAAGAAATTAAAATGATAGTAATGGGTCATATTCATCCTTGCATTGAATTGCAGGATAAGCATACAAGAAGAAAAGAGAGATTTAAATGTTTTTTAACTGGAACTTATCAAGGAAAGGAATTTATAATTCTTCCTAGTTTTTTAGATAATCCTGTTGGACAGCCTGTGAATGAATATTATGAAGGTTATAAGGATTATTTTTCAATAATTCCGAAGAAAGCATTGTTAAAGTTTAATGTTCATGTGATAGGCAAGAAAAAGATTTATGATTTTGGCATATTGAAGAAATTGAATTTTTAATGAGGAACTTAATTCTTTTTTGCATTTATTTCTTTTTTGAAACTAATTCATCTTTAAAAGTTTGATTAAAATATTTTTTTTATAGTTTAAATTTATGCAAGAACAGATTAAATCAGAATCTAAAAGTAATGAGTTCATTGCAAATATTTATTCAGAAGGTTCAGAAGAATTAGAATCCTCTTTAAAAAATTATGTTGATTCCCAGCTTAAGGATAAAAGTTTGATTGTTTTTACATCTCCTCCAAAACCAAGAACAAGCAAGGATTTAATGGCAATAATTAAATCACATAAAGATAAAGGAAGAAGTTTATGGCTGGATAAAACAGAAAAAGATTACAGATCAATAATAAGGGAATTAGGAGAAATTGAAATAGGAAATAAAAGAATAGAACAAAAAGTTAAAATAGAATTAATGGGTTTTGACAAAAATCCTGTGAAAAAAATTAGCTACTATGCTTATTCTTTTATTACTTCTTTAATGGGAAAAAATGAAAGAGCACAAGATATTCTCAAAAAGCAATTAGAAAGAGTTAATTCTGTTGCTCAGGGATTAGAGCAAGCAAGTAATGTTATGAATCTTAGACTAATCAAACTTGAAGAGTATTATGATAGTTTAACATTAAGATTAAAACAAGAAGTAGAATACAGAAAAGAATTAATAGATAAAATAAATAAACTTCAAAAACTTCTTGAAGATACAAGCAGAGTTTTTGAAGATAGCGAGGATTTTAATGATAAACTAAAATATTGCTCAGCTGCAAGAAAGATAAGAAAAAAATTATTAGAACAAGCAGAAAAATTAAAATTAGTTGATAAAAATATTTTAGATATAAAAAATGAGCTTCCTTTTATAGATAGTTTTGGAGATTTTTGTCAAGCATATAGTTTTGCTTTACAAGAATCATGTCAGAAAGTTCAATCAGTTAAGAGACATATTTCTAACGTTATGAGCTTGTATTTTGAAATAATGAGAACTGACCATATTAATCAAGCTCTGAAACAAAGAATAAACAAACTTTTTGAATATACAAGAAATATGAATGATTCCTTGTCTAAGGCAAGAGATCTTATTTTAGAAGTAGATAGAAACAAGGTTTTTGAAGAAGAATATCAAAGAAGATACAATTCTCTTGAGGAAATGGTTGATGATATTTTTAATTCTAATTCCAGAACTTTTAATGAATTAGAAATATCAGTTTCTTCATTGCTTTCATTAAATCCTTCAGAGAGTTTTCAAGAGATTTCTTCTGGAATTTCTTCTGAGTATTATGAAACACAAAAAAACATGTTAGAGGTGGATAAAAGTGAAAGGAGGAAAAAGAAATAATGGGAAAAAATTTACTTGTAGTTACTTTAACTGAAAGAGGCATATCTTCAGAAGATATTCTCCAAAAAGGTGTTGCAGAATGCAGAGAAAAAACATTTAAGGAAGTTTTTGAATATATGTTGGATCCTAGAGAGGATAGTATAAATCCAGAGTATTCTCCTGATGAAAAAAGAATTTGCTCAAGAATCAAAAGTTTAGTGGATGGAAAAAGCAAAAATGAACAGATTCTTTTAAGATATATAGATTCTAAAAAGAGAACTTTTTTAGTGGATCTAAATAAAGAAGTTGGAGAGTATCCTGATGCGATTTTAGATAAGGAAGCTGTTGAAAATGGAGAAAAAATTCCTTATAAAGGACTTGACTTAGAGATGGAAATAGATGCCATAGGTGGAAGAACAAGAAGTGATTTTAGATTTTAATTTTTATTTTGTTTTTTATTTTTTTAAATAGTAAAAAATGCAAAAAATAAAACAAGCTGTAAATAAAACATTGAATAATTTCAAAAGATCTAGACAGAGGTTTAAAACATTTGAGATTGATTTAAATGAAGCAAGAAAGTACTTTCTTGATGTTGAAGTTCTTCCTGAAAAAAAACTAAGAGTTTATGATAGTTTTGGAGATTCTATGATTATCTCTTATGAACAATATAGAGAAGTAATTCTTAGAAGAAAAAAATCAGAAAAAAAACAAAAAAGAAAAAGAGAAGAAATACAAAAAAACATGAGATTAAATCCTCCTAAAAGGCTTATAAAGATTCTTTATAATGGATATAATCAGGAGTTTGAAAAAACAGCGAAAAATCTTGAGAGGTATATTCCTCAATTTGGAGAAATTCATGTAACTAAAGAAGTTATTGACAAAGCTAATTTAATTGCAAAAAGAACAATAGATGTAAAAGGCAATAAGGAAATTTACATGCATATGCTTAATTACGTTGATAAAGCAAAACAAGGTGATTTTACTTCAAGAGATGTGTTTATTCCTTATGGGCAAGTTGTTACTTCTATAAGCTGTGCAGATAGATCTCGTGATGGAAGGCAAAAAACAAAACAGGAAATAGAGAAAAAAAGAATGATTATCTCTGGTTGGGCTCATTCCCATGCGAATATGAATACTTTCCATTCAATTCATGAGGACATACCTAATCTTAGAAGACAAGTTAGAGTAAAAGGTATTCCATTGGAAATTGAAGTCGCTCCATTCGGAATCCCTAAAAAATACAAATTTTCATTTTTTCCAAGTTTGGTTTTTAATGCTAGGGATTCAAACCCTTCATGTGCAATTTCAATTTTATATCCACAATTTACTTTTGATAAAACCTATGTAAATGGGGTTAGATACGAGACTTTTATCAATACTTCTCCTAGACTAAAAATCATAAACGAAACTAATAATATTGAAATGCGTGAAGAGTTTATTGATAGAGAAATAAGAGAAAGAGTTTTTTATTCTCAAGAAGAAGCAGATAGTGTTGTTTATCCTGATTTAAAACCTTTAGAAAATCCTAAACCAAATAAAAAAACTTTTCAGATAATAAGTCAATTTACTGAACAAGATTCATTAAAGACATTTGAGATGTCTTCTAAAAGAACTTTCAGAAGAATATATCCTGTAAGTCCTTTTTCTTTTGCTGTTTTAAAAAGAAGCTGGAGAAGAATAAATGATTTATTTAAAAAATCTATTAGAAATTTTAGAATTTATTCCTCAGAGATTGATTCTAAACTCTCTTTGTTGGAAAAAGGTTATGCTCAATTATATAATGAATGTGAAGCCTTGAGAAAGAAGAATTATGAATTATCTGAGAGAGTTGGAAGATTAGAAAAGAAATTAGGAGGTATAAATGAGCGATGATACATCTTTCAGTGAATTTTGTAAAAGAGGATTTTGTGCAACATCTAAATTTGTTGGCAGATATTCATGGAAAGCTTTGAAACTTTTTGCTAAAGTTTCTTATAAAGCATTATGCATTACTGCTGAATACATTGATAAACATTTGTTTGACATAGAACCTTCTAATACTTCTTCTAATACTCGTGATGCACAAAACAATCACTCTAATACTCCCTCTAATACTTTTACTCAAAATCAGAATAATCATTTAAATCATCTTAACACTTTTTTTAATGTCAATACTTCTAATATTAGCACTTCTGCTAAGAACAATCTTTCTTGGGATCCACGTTTAAATCCTTTTTTGTTTCCTGACGAAAATTTAATTAAAAATAATTCTTTAAATTCTACAAATCTTTTAAATTCTGCAGAGAGTTACAAGAATTTAAATATTCAACCTAAAAAACAAAACACAAAATTAAAAAAAATTTTGGAAAATTTTGAAAAATATAAGAGAGATGAAGAGGTTTCTGATTCCTTTTTAAGGGAATTGGTAAATACTTTAAGATTAGGAACAATTGATTTCAAGAGATGTACTTTTTTAAGAGACCTTGTTGAAAGCAATGAGGAGTTTGTTTTTTATGACAGGAAACTTTATATTGTCTCTAAGCCAGTTTTTAATCAAGCAATAGACAAAAGATATATAATTAAAAATGATGAAAGATTTCTTCTTGAAGAAATTGAGGATGTTTCTGTTTTAGAAGAATTTTTTGTTAAAAAACAAGCTAAAAAAATTGAAAAATTTAGAAAAGATTCTTTAAAACGCCTTTTAGACAAATGTTCTCATTTAGGAATGAATTTTAATTCTAACTATAATTCTAATGATTATTTGGATAATTTTATAGCGAATTATTTAATTCCTATGAAGGAAGGTGCTTTTGAAAATATTCCTCTAAAATGCGCAGATATTCCAAAAGAATTAGAGGAAAAAGTATCTTTGGAATTTAATTCTTCTAATCTTGAAAAAGCTCTTAGGAGAGTAAGGAAGGGTTTTTGCAATGGATTTGTTGTTGCTTCAGGTCAAATCTATGGCATTTATAAGAATAGAATAGCTGATCTTTTTAATAAAGATATACCTTTTGAAAAGAATAAGTCAAAAAAAATTGATTTAGATAGCTTTGAATTAACATATCAAAAGATTATTCTTGAGAGTATTAGAAAAAAAATAAGAGAATATCTTTTCTATTACCTTAAAGAATCTCTTAAAAAAGAAAAGAATTTTTTTCCAAGAAAAAAGTCTTCAGTTCCTTCACACAAAAATGGATTGTATTTTGATAAAAAAAGCAGTAAAGAATATATAATCTCTGAGGACACAGGAGATTTTGCAGTTAAAAGTAATAATAGTTATTATCATTTCAATTCTACGAGAATTGGTATAAGAGTTACTTTTGTAAACAATAAACTGAGAATAAGCAGACCTTTTATTTATAATGATCCTTCTTTTAGGCATCCTTTTGTTCCAGTGAATAATTCTAATGAAAAAAGAATTTGTCTTGGATTAGCTAATAGTGAAGATTATAGAAAAAACAAATGGGGAATAAAAACAGACACAGAAGAAGACACAGCTAATTCAATTCTAACACTTTTAGAAAAAGCAAAAGCTATATTGTATACTGTTCCTGATTCTTGGAGTGATGTTTATTGCAGTCTTCACAGCAGTTCAGGAGTTAAGATTAATGAGAGGAAATATAAGGAACTAGTGAAGAGGGGGGCATTAGCATGGTAAAATTAATTGATTTACTTCATGCAATTGATTCAGAATTTTCATTAGAATCCACCCTTGAAAGAGAAGATAGGCAAATAAGAATCTGGGGGGAAGAAAACCAAAAAAAAATACATAATTCAAAGGTTTTGGTTCTAGGAGAAGGACTAACTGCTGAAAAAGTCTTGGCAGGATTAGCAGGATTAGGTATTGGAAATATATTAGTTATGGGTCGTGCAGATTTTACAGAAAATGATTCATTTTTAACTTTTGATTCTTTTAAAAATAAATACAAGACAAGGCAATTCACAGAAGCTATTAAAAAAATAAATCCTTATGTTAATGTTAGAGGAGTGAAATCTATTTTTTGCAAAGCTTTATTGGATTACTTTGAATTCTATCCTCAAGTTATTGTTGATGTAACTAATGATGAATTTTTGAAAAGAAAACCCTTAGAGTATGTTTGTAATTCAAGAAAAAATATTATGCTTATTTCAGCGTATGCTGATTCAAAGAGGGCTTTTGTTTCAAGATTTGATAAAAATAAAAGTAATTATGAAGATATTCTTAATAATGAAGGAATTTCTGAAGCTTCATTAGAAGGAGGAGCAATTTCAGGAATTGCTGCAGGAGTGATTCTTGAAGAATTAAGAAAACATTTTTTTAGATTGTCTGATTCAGACAGGCTTTTAGAAAAAAGATTTGAATATTTTTTATTTCAAGAAGAAAATCAAAATTTAATTAATGAAACTGATGAATCCTTTGAAAAAATTCTTAAACAAAAAAAATGTTTGGTTGTTGGTGCAGGAGGAATAGGAACTTATGCAGCATTAGATTTAGCTTTAGAGGGATTTAAGAGAGTTGATATATTGGACTATGATAGAATTAGCGAGACTAACCTTAATAGACAAATATTATTTTATGATAGAATTGGGGATTTTAAGGCAAGGGTTCTTTCAAAAAGAATTAAAAAAATTAAAAGAATAAAATCCAAAGCTTTTTTTAAAGAAAAATATAAAATTGATGTTGGCTCTGAAAGATTCTTTGAGAAAAATAATTATGATATTATTTTTGGATGTTTGGATAATATCAGGGCAAGATATATTTTGAATGAGATTGCATTAAAACATAATTTAATTTATATTGATGGAGCAACTTCTCCTTTTAGGGGAAGTGTGGTTTCATATGCTCCTGGAAAAAGTTCTTGTGTTGCATGCAATAGAAATCTTAAACTTGTAGAGGAAGTTAGAAGGAGTTGCAATGATGCTGATCCAAGTGTTGTGATGTCTAATATGGTTATTGGAGGAATTATGACTGGAGAAGCTTTAAATATTTTAAAAGGACACCCCCCTAAAAGAATTGTTTATAATTCAAATCATAATTCAAGAATTTATTCAGAACCTCAATTTCCTTCGAGACCTGAATGCAGATGCTATAAAAATTAAAATGAATCAAAAAAAATTAATACAAATACTTAAAACATCTGAAATAATACCTAGAATAGAATCTTCTATTGAAAGGAGTCAAATTTCTAAATCTGAAAAATTAAAAAGAATCCTAAGTAATCAAAAAAAAATTAATTACAATGAACCAAGAGGATTATTTTCTCAAGTTAAGAATTTTTTTATAAGAAAACATTTTCCTAAAAAGAGATTTCATTATTTTATTAATGGAGAGAGACAAGAAGTTGTTTTTGAATTTAATGATTCTTCTTTGGATTTGCCCCATGTTTATTATACTTCAGAAAATACTCTTGAAAAATATCTTTCAAGAGCAATTAATTTCCCCCCTCACAGAGAGAGACTTTTACCCTTAGTTGATGCAATAAGGAAAAAAACTTTTAATTTAGAAAAACAAGCAAAAATTGCTGTCTCTCTTGTGCAGAATATTCCTTACAAGAAAAAATTTATTGATTTAAGATGGAGATTCCCTTTTGAGGTTATTAAAGAAAATAAAGGAATTTGTGGAGAAAAAACTGGTCTTTTAGTTTTTTTATTAAAGGAATTGGGGTTTGGAACTGCTGTGTTTGATTATGATAAGAGAGATTATTATTCTAGGAATATATTTGAAAGATATATTTTGCCTTTTAGATGTGATTTTCTTCATGCAAATGCAGGAGTTAAATGCAAAAAAGAGTATCAATATGAAGGTTCAGGATATGCTGTAATTGAAACAACTGCCCCAAAAATTATTACAGATTATTCTTGGAATGATAGGAGAAAAGTCAAACCCTGGGCAAAAAGACTTCCTAAAAATTTTAAATTAATTCCTATTTCTGATGGAAAAGAATTAGATGTTTCTGAGGAATATTTTGATGCTCAGGAATTTATTAGAGTAAATACAATTGCTGAAAGCGGATCAAATTTATCAAGAAAAGATTATGAAATTTATTGTAAATTAGCAGATAAATATGGTTTAAACAGAAGAGATTGAAATTTTAAATCAAGAAACAATCAAACTTCTTAGTCCATAAATTAATAAAATCAACCATATAAGAGTGTAAAACCAAAAGTCTTTCCAGATGTTTCTCTTGTTTATTATTTTCTTGAAATCTTTTAAGATGGTTTTCATGTATGGAGCTATTCCAGCCATAATAAAAAAAGCCATAAAAGCCATGACTGCAAATATTTGAATTAAAGTTATTTCCTGAATTAAATAATAAAAAGTTAATCCAGCTAAAATAAAGGCAATTATTTGAGTTAATTTAGGATAAGAATAAACCCATTCTACAAATCTCATCCAAGTGTTTGGATTAAATAGAATTATTATAATTTTTATTAGTCCTAAGGCAATTATAAATAATGCAATAATTTCAATAGGAGTCATTTTATGTAATTATTAGTTAAATGAAGTATTTAAAACTTATTATAACTTTAGGCATAATACCGCGATTCAGACACAGTGTTAAAATCAAGTATTTCTTTCATTACTTTTGGTATATTATCAAGAACATCTACTGGATCTAATGAATATCCTACTTCTCTATATGAATAATTTCCAGCTCTAGAGAAAACATAAATTCCTGCAGAAGTTGCAGATAAGGGTGTATTATTCAACGATAAAAAACCACCAATACATCCAGCTACACAATCTCCTGAACCTGCAATAGCAAATACAGGATGTCCTGCTATATTAAAAATATTTTTTTTGCCATTAGTTATTATATCAACAGCACCTTTTATTAGAAGAGTGATGTTTGTATTTTTGCACAATTTTTTAGCTTCCTCTAGAATTTTACTTATGTTATTCTTATTAATTTTCTTTTTGATTATTGCCTCAAATTCTTTTAAATTTGGAGTTAAAATTAAATCTGATTTTATTTTTTTAATTATTTCTGGATTTTCAACAATAACATCTATTGCATTTGCATCAATTATTAAAGGAGTTTTGAAATTATAATTTTTTAAAAAATATTTCACACCTTCTTTTTCTGAATCATTATCAAAAAACATTCCTGGCCCTATTATTACGCATCCGTAATCTTTAATTTTTGGCATTATTTTTTCTTTAAATTCTTCTTTAGAGAAATCTTTCATTTTAATTAATTTTAAAGCTCCAGCATAAAGAATTTCAGTATTAGAGATGACGTTTTCTGTAGATGCAAATGCAACTCCTTTGGCTCCGCATTTTTTAGCTGCTCTTAATGTTAAAAGTGCTGCTCCTGGAATTAATTCAGAACCTCCGATTACAAGAACTTTATTCTGAGGAGTTAAATCAAGATTAATTAATTTAGTTATTTCTTTAAAAGATATAAAATCTCCTCTTTTTTTAAGATCTTCTAAATTTATATCCATGAAATTAATTATAAATTTTCATTATATAAATATTTCGAATAAACTCTAAAAAGATTTTTAAAGTATCAAAATTTTTTAATTTTAATGAAAAAAGAGAGGGATATTTTTTCTACAAATCCTGAAAAAGCAGCTTCTAGAGTAGCAATTAACGGCGTTATGCTTTCTAGCATATTTGTTATGTTAGCTGTTGTATTTTCAGAGCCAGGTAAATTTGCTAGAGTAGCTGTTATACAAATGGTTCTTTCTATACCTTTTCTTTTTGTTTCATCTTTAGCATACTCAAAAATTGGTTATTGGAAAGAAACTAAATTATGGGATTCTTTGGGATATTTTTCAAATACTTTTGGAAATCTTTTTATGATTAATGCTATTGGATTGCTAGCATCAGCCCTTTCTCTGATAGTAT
>CAYLHY010000003.1:0-28752 GCA_964383885.1 Candidatus Woesearchaeota archaeon | reverse complement strand
CCATAATTTCCATATACTGTTCTAGTTCATCACTTCTTTCATCTCTAAATCTTAGTCCTCTCTCTTCAAAATTACCATCTCCAATAAAATACCCGCAAATTTGTGCTAAAGCAGGAGTCATAATATCAGGAAAAATTAAATTTCTATGCTTATAGCTTTGAACAGGGATTACTTGCAATTGCAGATTTCCAGAAAAACTTTTTTTTAGTTCATCAAATACTTTAATATTTGTGGAATAAGATTGATTAATAACTCTTCTAAACTGCCTTGGAGTTATTCCTATTTTTTCGCAGATTTCTTTTCTTGTTAAATTATTTTCTTTTATTTTATTTTTAATAATTTCTCTGTCTTTTTTAGATAATTTTCCGATTTTTTTAACATCAATTAATGGAAGCCTCTGATACTCTCCTTGAACATCAATTCTTCCTGCTTGAGCAATAAAATCTCCTTTTTTCAAATCTTTTGCTTCTTTCTCAACTATAGAAAAATTTTCAACAGTAAAAAATCTGTGAAGAGGAGAACATTGTATGTAATTGGTTGTTTTAATAGTGTAAATTTCTTTAATAGAAGGATTAATAAATTTAATTTCAGAATCTGAATTGCAAAATTTCAAATTTCTAAACTCTCCTGAGATTACTTTGTCTTTATTCATATCTTTAATCTTTTTAATGCTTCCGTCAGCTAATTGTATCAAGCTATCTCCAGTTAAGCACGCGTGCCCTACAATATTCCCTCCTATAGCAGTAGTAGGATCTCCAAATAATTGCGCAGGGTTTGCCATTACTTGATTCGTAACATACACAGCAAGATTGTGTGTTTCTGCCAGCCTCATTAAATCATGCATATATCTGTTTAATTTTTGTTGCCTGTCTGCTAGTTGCCCTCTTCCAGAAAACTCTGCTCTAAAATGAGCAGTTAAACTATCTACTATTAAAAGCCTTATTGGCTCTCCGTTTTTTATCATTTCTCCTACTTTTTCCAGCAAGAGCATTTGATGATCAGAATTAAAAGCTCTTGCCACTAAAATATTTTTAAGAACTTTTTCAGGATTTGCGCCTAAACCCTCTGCTATTTGTTTTATTCTTGAAGGCCTGAAAGTTCCTTCAGTATCAATAAAAACTGCCTTTCCACTTGCACCGCCTTGTTCTTTAGGCAGTTGGGAATTAACTGCAAGAGTTAACCCAAGCTGAGTATTATGCATCATTGTGGGCATATTCCCACCAATAAAAGAATGTCCCTCAGGAACAACAAAATCATAAACATAATTATTATACTCAATCATCTCGATACTCTCAATGACATCCCAATTAAATTGTTTCACTTTAAAAATTAGCTTTAAAACTAAATCAATTTTATTTAATTTTAATTTTAATTCATCTAAGATGCATTCCTTTAACAATTCTTTCTTAGAATTTGGAATCCCTCTAAGAACATAATTCTGCATACTTGATTTTTTAACTCCAATTTTTTTAGCTAAAGAATTAAAAGCAAAGGGCAAAGATGAATGGACATCTCTCAATAATTCAACTGAAAATTTCTCTGATTTTAGCTTTTTAATCAATTCAGAAAATAATTTTTTCTGTTTTAAAAACATGTTTTTAATTTCTTCTAAAGATTTAGAATTAATGACTTTTCTTTGTTTAAAATTCATCAAATATTTATGAGACCTATTATCATTAAACTTACCCACTAGTTTTCTTAATCTCCCTCTATTCCCGCCAACACTTTCTGAATATAATTTTTTTATAAAGGAAATTATCTCAATTGGATAACCATAAGAACTATTTCTGATATTACAATCAAAATTCTTTAATTTAAACTTTATATTTTTTAATTTTTCTCTATCTTCTCCAGAAATCCTCACTATCTTGAATTTTTTCCCGCCAATAATTTTTTCCTTAATGCTTGCTGAAATTCCAAGTCTTAAAAGCAAATAAGTTAACTGGCTTGCTAATCTTTTGCTTTTAGTTGTTACAGAAATATCTGTAGAAACCTCGGCATCTCCATCAAAATACCCTCCTAAAAATGATAAAATAATATTTTTATTTGAAAGAAAAATAGCTTCAGGAATAAATTTATCTCCAGAATTGCATTTATCTAAACCATCCATTAAAATACGGGTATTATTTCTCAATAAAATAGTATAAACAGGGTTTTTTCCCCTGTTATCAATCCTCAAGGTTGGAGAATAACCAAATTTTTTGTTAATATAATTACAAATCCAATCTTTAATTTTCTCTGAACCAGTGCATATGGAAAAAGGATTAGCTGTTCCTTCTGCAATAAAAAGACCTAAAAAATATGCGTCATCTTCATCATACTTTTTTTCTGTTTCAAGATTAATTTCTTTAGGATAAGCAATTAAATCTCCTTTCTTTAAGGAAGCAGTTTTTCTCCAATTAACCTCTCCATTAAAACCAAGTAATTGGTGTTTCCCAGTTACCTTAAGAACCCGGCCCCTCTTAGTTTTAATAACAAATAAATTCTTCACTCTTTCTTTATACAAATGGCTTACTTTTGTAATTTTTAACTTATTGTTAACTAAAGCTAAAACCTTCACATTGCTAACAGGAACAATAAAACCCTCTTCAAATTTTTCTTCGCCTTTTCCTTTATATTTGTCATAAACCTCCTGAATTGATTCGACATGCATTCTAGAGTCATTAAAATAACTTACAATAGTATCCTTACTAACACATTTTCCAGAACCATACGCTCCATAACATTCAGTTATAGCCCTGGATTCAACACCTCTTCCGCCCAGAAGTTCATTTAATGCTTTACTTCCAGTAGTAATATAAAATATTTTCTCTCTTTTTTTTGCAAACTCTACTCCATCCTGAAAACCTAAATCAAGAAGTTTTCTTGCAGCTTGAATTGCTTTTCTTGCAACAGCTACTCCTATTCCTGCTGTATCTGCTAACACTGCTGGGGACATTACAGCTAAAGACATTAAATCATAAATTCCTGCTGATTCTAATTTAGACGCAACTGCTGGCCCAATCCCTGGCAGGTCTGTTAATCCAGGCTCTTTATTGCTAGAACCAGAAACAGCTTCTTTAATTTCTTTAATATCATCTTTTTTAGTCATATCAAATGAAACTAGAATTAGTTTATAAATATTATTTGTCTATCAGACATATTTTCAAACATAAGAGATTAAAAAACTATTACAAACCATATTTAAAGGAAAAAATTATAATTTTTAAAAAGCAAAATAAAATCTAAAATCACGAATAAAATAAAAACATTCAATTCATTTACTCCTCCAGTGTAAATATTCCCTCTTGATTTTTTTCTAAGAGGATAAAAAGGAGTGATTCCTTCTGAAGTGAAACTGTCTGCAACCAAGTGAGAGCTATAACCAACAAAAAAAGGCAGAGACAAATAAGGAACAAATAAAGCTAAAAGAACAACTATTAAAAAAAGAAAACTAAAACTATGGATAAAACCCCTATGTTTTACAATCCATTGAAAAGGCCTTAAATACCAATGATTTCCAATTTTTGAATTTTTTGAATCAATATCTGGCAGATAAGCTGATAATAAACCAATTATTAAAAATAAAAAAGGGTATTTTACATATGGAACAAAAAGAAGAATCAAACAAAGAGCAATCGCCAAATGAGTTTTAATAAGCATTTTTTAAATTATTCTTCTTTTAATTTTTATTCTCTAATTTTTCTATTAGTTCATCTAAATCAACTGGTTGAACCTTGCTTACAATAAATTCATTATTATTAAAAAACTTATTTAATCTTACTGTCCCTGTAAAAATCATTTCTTTTCCTAAGGCATCTTGTTTTTGAAAAGATAATCTTTCAGGATTATTCAATTCATTCAGTCCTAGTTCTTGAACTTGTTCATGAAAAAGCACTGCTCTAATGCTTCCGCTTCCGTCATCTAAAACAATATTAACTAATGCTCTTTTTTCAGCTGGAACTTTTCCGTGTTCTGGACAAACCATTTCTGCTTCATTTACTTTTTTTCTGCACTCAGGGCAAACATAAAAAAACCTAGGCTCAAAAATTTGAACAACAAAAGCCCTAACACTTACATTTTCATTAACCCTGAAATCAGCTATTTTTTTCTCTTTAGAAACTATTTCCTCTACAACATTTTCAAAAACCTCTTCACTGATTTTTAATTCAGAAAAACTTCCTAAATGAATTTCATTATCCCTCACACTTCCTGAAAGAATTTCTACAACTTTTCCTTCAGTGATTGTTCCATTTTCAATAAGCTCAATATGATGAGTATCCCATAAAACCACTTTAATGTTTGAAGTGTCATCTGCAATTATAAAATTAGCTACTTTATTCTCTTTTCCTTGTCTTTCAAAAGTCCTAACAGGAAATAATCTAATAACCTTTCCTACAACATTAGCTTTTCTCATTCCAGGAACAAGTTCATTGATTTTTAATTTTTCTTCATCTAAATTAACTCCTAACTCTGCGCTAACAATTTGCGCAGCACCTTCTCTGCTTATTAACCCAGAAAGTTTTGCAATTTTTGCTTCAATTTTTCTTTTTACCTCATCTAAGGATAAACCTGAAGCATTAGAAATCCTGTTCAGGAGTTTGTTGTAGCTGTCATTTGTTTCTTCCATTTTTTAAAAAACAGGCAGTTGTTTTTAAGTATTATTATTCAAAAACACAAAGGTTTTAAAGAACAACATTATTTAATGAATAATCTCATTCATCTTAGGAGAAATAAAAATGATAAGGTTATTTGGTGTAGTGCATGGAGGATATACAACAGATATTTTACTGCAAAAAAGAGTAATAGAACTAGAACCAACTGCTGGTTTAGAAAGTAGACTAAGACAATTGCCAAAAAACAGCCGTATTGGAATAGGGAACTTAAGTCAGAAAGACTGGAAAGAAGTTAAAGCTTATCTAGAAAAACAATGTTCTGCCAATCATCTATACGCGTCATATAGTTTTTCAAACAAATATTGGAATAAAATAGCTCAAATATGTAATTCTTCTGGACATGAAGTTGTATGGCTTGAAGATAAAGAAGACTGGTTCAGATATATTCTAGCTAAGATGGAAATTGAAAAATTAAAAAGAAAGTACGATGAATTATGTTATAAAGAAGAGGAATCAGATAAAGAATATCATGAAAAAATAATCACCCTAAATGAAGAGCTACATAAAGCTGAAATATTTGCCCATAAAATTCATTTGATGGATAGGGATAAAACTCTTTTAAAAAACATTGTTCTAAAAAAATGCGATGTTGCAATTGCAGGAATTGGACATACTGATGCATGGATATTAGAGCAAGCTAGAATTAAAAAAGAATATGGAATTGAATTTGGGCAATATTCTACAGATGTTATTGCAGAACCTTATGACTTTACTCTAAAATTTATTGAAAATGCTGTTCCAGACCCAAATATAGCTTATGAATTTACAGGGCTAAGAAGGTCAATAAATCTTCAAGAACAAGGCAAGTTTTCTGATGAAAATCCTGATTGGGTTGGAATATGGGATGTTTATGAACCTTCAAAAAGTTACTTTGAATTATTTATTGAAAGGAAAAGAAAAGAGCATGTAACAGGAAGAATAGAAGATGTTTTAGGAACTGCGCAATTCAAAGGAATTTTTACTCCTCGTTTTGTTAGATTTGTAAAATCATACATAATTTCAACAAGAAACGCAATTAAATCAGACATAGTTTATGAAACAAAAGATGCTGGCTATGATAGAGAAATGCACCAAGGAGTCTTCAGATGTGATGCTCCTGCTTCCCCTGGCTCCACAGGGAGGTTTTATATGGAAAAACCAAATAAAAATTCACCTCTTCAGATGTCTCTTTCTTGGTATGATTTAAAACAAGATGATGATGTCGGACAAAAAAAATTTTTTTAAGAGAACTTTCTTGAACTTTTTTTCAAAAACATAAAGGTTTTAAAGAAAAATTCCTCAATTATCTCATGGGAAAAGCACTTATTAAAATAAAAATAATGCCTGCATCTCCAGAAGCAGACTTGGACGCAATAAAAACCAAAGCAGAAGAGGTTTTAAAAAATAATTCAGCAGAAGAGATTTCATTTAATGAAGAACCAATTGCATTTGGATTAAAAGCCTTGATTCTTGGTTTTTCAATAGATGAAAGCAAAGAATTAGAACCAATTGAAGAGTCCTTAAAAAAAATAGAAAATGTTAATTCTGTTCAAGTAATAGATATGAGAAGAGCTTTTGGATAAACTTTCAGAAAATTAATAAAATGTTGTCAGAAAAAAACATACAAGAAATAAAAAAACAGCTTATAGAACATATAAATGCAACTTTTCCAGAAGATAAAAAGGCTTTTGCTGTATCTCAAATTCAAGGAATGTCTTCAGAAGAACTTTTAGAATTTTTAAGAAAAAACAAAATAATTCCTGAAGAAGCTTATAAAAAAATTAAATCCTCAAAACCCATTCAACCTTCTCCTGTTCAACAACCTCTGCCCCAGCAGCCACAGCAAGTTTCGCAACCAGAATGCATATTTTGCTCAATTGTCAATAAAAAAACACCTTCTTATATCATAGATGAAAACAAATCTGCAATTGCTGTTCTTGAATTAAATCCAATATCCAAGGGCCATACACTAATAATTCCTAAAGAACACATATCAGATTATGACAAACTTCCTCAGCAGGTTTTCTCGCTTGCAAAAAAAATCTCCAAGAAACTTAAATCAAAACTAAAACCAAAAAAAACAGAAATAGCTTTTACAAATCTATTTGGACATGAAATAGTCAATGTTTTTCCTGTTTATAACAATGAAACAATTCATTCTGAAAGATATCATGAAGATAAAAAAACCCTTGAAAGCCTCTACAAAAAATTAATATCTAAATCCTTAAAAAAAACTAAAGCAAAAAAAACAAAGAAAAAAACAAAGAAAACTAAACCAAAACCAAAAGAAAAAAAACTTTGGCTTCCACAGAGAATCCCTTAATTAAAAAACTTAATTAAAAATTAAAAACATTAATAAAGAATAGAATAATAAACTGAAAAATATTACTGGAACAAAAGGAATTCCCTGCCTTATTTTAATTCTTTTTTTATTTTTCCTGATGATTTTAATTTCTTCTGAAGAAAGTCCTTCCCATTTAGGCTGAATTGTTTTTTTACCAACTTTTACTTTTTCATAAAGCCAGTCTCCTTCTCTTAATCTGCTAGAAGGAATAATCTTAATACTGCAGGATTCATCAACAGCTCTGGCATAAAAAAATAACAAAGGCATAATTAAAATTAAAAAACCAATAAACATAAATACATTCTCATTTATTCCTAAAATTATTAAAAATAATGCAAAAAATAAATTCATGTAAAAAATATTTTTATATTTATTAAAAGTTTTTTTAAATTCTTTTTGAAAATTATTAAAGTTTTTTGATACTAAAACAAAACTGACAATTCCTCCATAAATTCCTCCTGAAAAAAGAAATATCATTAAAAAAACAGCACAATAAAAAAGATTTGTAAAAAAACTACTTGAAATACCTAAAACACTTCCTAAAGCAATAATTAATTTTGCGTCACCTCCTGCAAACAATCTGCTGTAATAAAAAATATTTCCTAAAACATAAAAGATTCCCAACCAAACTAAGCCTTGATAAAAAAAATTAAAATTTCCAGAAAAAAGACTGAAAAAAAATCTAAAACCTAATGCAAAGATTATTAAAGAAAAACTAATCCAATTATCTATTTCAAGTTTTTTAATGTCTTGAATGCTGGCAAATCCTGCCCAAACTAATGCCATCAACAATAAAAAAAATTCTATCATAAAGAGTAAACAAAAATTATCTTTAAATTACTTGCTCTTTTTAAGATTCATTGTTCTTTTAGAGCCGCCTCTTTTATAAGGATGTTTCTTTTTTTCTTTAAGCTTAACCTTCCTCTTATTTCTAACTTCAACATCTCCTCTTGCCATTTAAGAAACCTTATTTTTCTAAACAACAATAAGTATTCACTCCATCAGCATCTGTTACTAAATTACTAATGTCTTCTTCAGCTCCTGCGCATGCTTCTGTTGATAAAGACGCTGTTCTTTTTTCACCGTCAATAATAACAGACACATCACTGCACTTTATATTGCAAGAAATTGCACATGGCTTTAATTTAAATCTCTCAAATTCTTCTAATCTTTCAAGAAGATAACAAGTAGTTTTAATTTCCTCTTTTCCTGTTTTTAAATCTCTTTCCTTAGAACAATAAGAAAAAACAGACTGTGTTGAGCACGCTGTCTGGCATGAACCAATAACAGTATCAACATTATCTGTAGAAAGCCAAGGAGCTAAAGTGCCCCATACTGCATAAAAACCAATCATCATAATGACTAATACCACAACTCCAAGTATAATCAAAATAATAGCATTACGAGATAATCCTTGTCCTCTTTTATTTTCCATAATTAATTATAGAGTTTTTTGTTTAAAAACCTTTCCTAACTTTTCTAATCAAGATAATACTTAACATAAAAGATTAATTTTTCTTTTTGTTTTTTTTCAATTATAAAAAACCTGTTTCCTTGCAAATCACTTTTAAAAACAATATCCTTAATTTCTCTAAATTCATTCTGAATATTTTCAGGAGAAAAATGCATTTCTAAATGAGAATTCATTTTTTCCATTAAATCTAACCCTAAAGAAGGATCTCTAACAACACTAGTTCCAGAAAAATAAAAACTTAGCAAGGTTAATCCGCATAATACAAAAACACCCATTACTAAAATAGCTATTGTAATATCTGCTCTTTTGTTAGTTTTTAGAGTGTTTTTCATTTTATGATTTATTTTAGGATTTTATGTATTTATTTAAAGGGATTTTCTGTACTTTAATCCAAGTATCAATAACAGATTTTTTATTTTCTGGAGTTTGGAGATAAGCAGAAGCTGTTTTTACGTTAAATAAGTTATATTCCTCTGAAAAACCTCTGGAAATAATTTCTTGTTTAATTTCAATTAAAAGACTTTTTTTAGCTAAAACATTTGCAAGATAAAAAAACACAGTTAAAATCACAACAATAATTAAAGTTGCGACTATCCATGTTGTTGCTGTTGCAACTTGGGCTTTTTTATTTCTCATTTTATTTAGTATTTTTCTCTGTTTTTTTAACAATTGACAAGATTTTTATTAAATACTGATTGTTTTCTGAATCCAAAGAATAAAAAACATTTTCACTGCATTTAGATAGTTTTTCAATTTCTTTTTCTTCTTGAGGTTTGCAATGTGTAATTATTGCAGGATTTCCTGATTCAAAAAATACTTTTAAATTATCTGTATCTAAGTTTAAATCATTTAAACTATTAATCTCAAAAATTTCTGCTTTAACATAGTACTGTCCTTGTTCCTTAAACTCAGTATTAAAATTCAAATGACATTTCTTTAAAAAATCATCTTTATTTTCTTTATTTATTTCAATCCACTCATTAATTCTTCCGTTATTTGAAATACAATCTGCTACTTTTTCTCCTAAAATAAATGCTTCTGCTTCCCGCACATCATAAGGATGACTATAAAAAGCAAAAACCATTGCAGAGATTCCTCCAGCTGTTAAAATTAAAATTAAAAACCAGTAAATTGAAATGAATTTTTCCATTTTAAGTTGTATTTAAATATTTATCAACGTAAAAATAAAATCCTTTTTTATTTATTTTATCAAAAGTTGCAATTACATTCACATTATTGAAAAAAGAATAACTATATTCTGAATTTTTACTTAATTTTACTGTTACTATGTTATCCTTTATGTTTACAATTTGGTCAATAGGCCATTTTTCTTTTTCTGCTCTATTAATTGCTTTTTCCATATCAAGATAAAATTCCATTCCTGGTTTAGAGGAATCAATTAACAAAGCAATATTCTTTGCATAACTCTCTTCAAGAAGCATTATTCCATTAGCTCTGCTGTAAACAAATAAAACCATTATTGAAATAAAAACAATATTAAGAACAATAAAAACAATGTTCTCAACTAAAATAGTTGCTTTTTTATTTTTTGGTTTTTTAACAATACATTGGCACATTTTTAAAATTCATTTTTAGCCTTTAGTCACAACATAAGTGCATTTTAACTTATCATAGTCTTTTGGAAAAGAAATAATTGTTGGAGCAAGATACTTATTTCCTGATGCTCCATCAATAATAACAGATGTTAATATCCCTGTTCCAGCTCCACTAACTAAAATAATTCCTCCGCTAATCGCCCCTATTGTAATCGGAGTAAAAAAGATTAATCCTGCTACTGCTCCTGCAGCTGTTAAAACCCCTACTCCAGCCCATTTCCATGCGCTTGTTTTACTCATTATTCCCATTAAAAGAGCATTTGTTTCAGAAATATTTATTTTTCCGAAAGTGTCTGCCTCTTTAGCAGATTCCAAAATACTTCTAACATCGTTAGTTCCGAATAAATACTCTGCATAAGTTATTTCCTTTCTAGGAATTTTTGTTTTAGCTAAATAATTAATATAAAAATCATCTTTATCTATAAATCCTGAAGGAAAAATATCTTTAATGCTGTCATCAAAATTAAACTGAGAACATATAGAACAATAAAGTTTTTTTGTAAAATCCTTGTTGCTAACATAATTAATTTTTCCTTCTCCAAACATCCACCAGCAATCAGCCATTTCTTCTGCTAATGCTTCATACATTTCCTGCTTATTTTTTACATTAATTTTGTAAGAATAATAAGGCATGCCCTCACAAGTATTGTCTTTAGTTATGCAAACATAATTAGTTTTGCAATTTAAGGGAATTGTTTCTGCAGGAAGAGCAGCATTAGCTCTCAAAACTACAGAATTATGGCAAACATCCTTGTCAGTAGTTTCTTGAAGGTTTAATCTAAAAATAAAAAACATAATAATTAAAAAACTAGTAATTAAAATTATCAAAATTACAATCTGCTGAGTTGTTAAAGCTGCTTTTTTATCTATTTTTTTAAAAATTCTATTTTTATTCCTCTTTTTCATTTTGTATTTTTAATTTTATATTTTTATATTACTCCAATTCTTTTCATCATTCCAAATAATGCAATTAAAAGCAATGCAAATAATGAAATCCATATTAAATATTTTATTAATTGTTTCATAGCCATTTTAAATTGCCATTTTAAATTTCCTCTATCTTAATTAAATTATTTTCTTTTTTAATTAAAATCCTAGTAAGCTTACCTTTAATTTTAACCTCTAAATCAGTTTTAGGGTCAAGATTTTCCACAATAATGCAGGCTCCATTTTTATCGCACTCTTTAATTTGCCTGTCCCATAAATTAACAAGTACATTATCACAAATACACAAACAATTTTTATTAACGCAAGAATTTGGTCTTTTTCCTTTAGTGAAACTAAACAAATACCATGATTCAGGATTTACTAATGCTTTTTCTTTTTTTCCTTCAGGAATAGCATTTTTCTGAAGAGAATCTATTATATTTTTAATGCTCCCTGGACTTTCTATTAATATTGCTTTAGCTTCTTTTAATTTTTCTGCATTAATTTTTGAAAAATACAATAAAGTTAAAAAATAAATTAAAAAAACAATCACAACAACAGATATGACTATTTTTATAACTTCAGATGCTAAAAGCATTCCTCTTTTATTTTCTTTTATACCTTTTACAATCATTTTCTCTAAAACACTAATTAATGAAAAACATAAAAAAATCCGCACTTATGTTTTCAAAAAAACTCATAACATAATTCTTGAAAAAAAAATAAATTCCAATAGTTACTATCCCTACTACAAAAACCCCTAAAATAATTTTAATCAAAGTTCCTATTGTTAATTCAGCCATTTTATCTTCCTTTAAAAATTCCTTTTAAATTATCAATTAAAGAAAATCCTTTTTCTTTCATTATAAAAAGAGACAGCATTACTACCCCTAAAACAACAACTGCTAAAATAATCCAAGGCAAGTAATCTGCAATAATCCCTCTTTTATTCTCTGCTTTTTTGTTTTTTTCTTTTCTATGCATAAATAATAAAATCTGTCTTAATTAATAAATCTTTCTTGTAATTTAATTTTAGTTTTAGCTTCCTGTCATGAAAACATATGCAATAGAAATTAAAAGCCCTATAACAATTGCATATCCAATAAGCCTTGAAAAACTTATTGACCTTCTTCTAATTTCACCAACACTAATTGCCATAACTGCTAAAATAAATTTTAATTAATAAATTTTTCTGAACCTAAAATTAACTAACTATGTTGCCTAAAACAATATTTCCTAAAACAAATAAAACAGCAGCAGATATTAAGGCTATAATGCTGTACAATAAAATTCCTTTCTTTAGGTTCTGAGATAACCTGTATGTTTTTTCAAGTTTATCTTCTCCAGAATCAATAATAACCAAAGTATTTGTTAAAATAAATATCATTTCAATTAAGTAAATTCCAACAGCAATCTGCAAGAAATAAGGAGGAACAATTTTAGTTAAATCAAATATCTTCAAAATAGCTGCTAAATTTCCAAATTGTTCTGCTCCTCCTGCAAGCAATTGTGCAAGATTTAATTTATTTAAAATAGAAACAATCATAGAATCTAATCCAATTACAACTCCTAAAAGCAAAGGAGCAATAAACATCATGTTGCTTTTCATATCAGAGATAATTTCAGCTAAAAGATCTTTTAACCTGTCAGTAATTTTCCGTATATCTTTTACATATTGTGAAATACTCATTAAACTTATTGCAGCAATTTTTAATCCTTTTTTAACACTCTCAACAAGTATCTTCATGCTTGTAGCAATTAACTCAGAAGGATAATATTTAATTGCCCCTCTTTTTTCATCAAATATAGCTGACTCTACACTTAACCCCATTTGCTGAATATTATAATTTACTTTTCTGAAAAAATCCTCTGTCATAAGTCCTTTTGCAGATTCAGCTACTTTTGCAAAAGCTAATTCAGGAGGAGTCCCATTTGCAAGCCTGTTTCCTAACTGGAACAAAGAATTATTAAATTCCCTTTCTAGTTCTTTTGTCTTGTTTCTCTCTTCAATTAATTCCTTTGTCTTTCCCTTATAAGCAATTGAAAAAAACAAAGCAATTCCAAGAGGAACAAATAAACTCATTAATAAAGCTCCAACTCCAAACGGCCCTATGTATCCTCCAGAAGTTTCCTTAAAATCAAAAAAATTTCCTTCACCTAAAAAACCTAATCCTAATTCAGAAAAAGTGTAATCTTTTTGCAAACCAACCATCTCTGGAATTGGAGTGTATTGAAAAATCAAAGGCAGTAATCCGATTAAAACAAGAGGAAACGCTATTATAAATGCCTTTATGTAAGGCTTTTTACTTTTATATTTATAATACAAAGGGTTTCTTTCTAATAAGCTTGTTTCTCCATGGCCGCCTGGCCTAAGCAGCATAATCTTGTCTGTTAAATAAAAAACCCCAAAAGGAACAAGCAAGTCAAAAAGGATTATAATATGATGCCATCTTAAAAATTCACCAATCATTACACTTGCTAAAGGCACTATTGTAGAACCTAATGTAGGAAGCAAAACTCCTAAAAAGTAAACATTAGTTAAAGGGCTTCTAACATCATGAGTGAATTTAAGCATTCTGTCATAAACACCTTCTAAAACTACTTGCAGAGATTTCTCTAAAATCTGCACTCTTCTAGTTTCATCAGGCTCAAATAAACTGCTTTCTATTAAATTAAATGCTTCAATAAATTCTGGAGCATAATCCCTCCAAGTTTCAAGGTAATTGTCTAAACTTTCTTTAATTGTTGAAAATTTCCCAATCTGAAGGTCATAAAAAACTTTTTTGAAATCAAGAGCAAGAGGATATTGTAAATTTTCAGAAGCAAAAGCTATTGCTTTTTCAAGATTAGAAGTGTGCCTCATATAAACAACTGTGTAAAGAATAGCAGGAACCATCTGGCTTGAAGCTTTAAGTCTCCACAAACTTGCTAGTCTTTTTGGAATCTCATTCATAAAATAAAACAAAAATAAAGAGAATAACATAATTAAAAATAAGAACAAAAAAGGAAATCTTCCTGAAATAAGCCATATGGCAACAGAAGACAAACTGCCTAAAAGAAACATAAGGACAAAAGTCATTACACTTAAAGTTAATGCCTGCCAGGGCTCTATATCTAAATGAGCTATTTCCAGGTATTTTTTTACTTTAGCTTCATCTTTTGGAGAGACTTTTAATTTAATTATACTTCCTATGCTTTTGCATAATCTTTCATATCTAGAAAGCTGTGGAGCCATTTCTTTCTTAAATTTAATATATGCTCGACTATATTCTTCAGAACTAATTGGTTTAACTGTTTTGATTTGTTGCTCGATTTTTCCGCTGTATTTCTTTAAAATATCTTCTGCATTAACCATCCTCTTTTGTTCTTTTATTTTACATAAATTTAAATCAGTAATATTAATTAATAATTAGTAATGAAAATTAATTAATAAATGTTTGGAGATTTTAAAAATTCTAATCTATTCCAATTAAACTTTCATTTTTTTAATTTCTTTATTAAGCCATTTTTGCCATTCTGGAAAAACTCTTTTGCTTAAAGGCAGTCCTATTTCTTCAATTACTTTTTCAGAGATTTCATGAAAAATTTGATTAGACAAAGTGTTAAATCCTGCCTCTAATAGCTTATTATTTCCTGTTTTCTCAGCAACATCTACAATCTCTTTTTTTATTTTTGCTCTTAAAAGAATATTGTCATAAACAGCATCCCAATTTCCTGCCCAACCTTTAACATTAGCTGCAACTTGTTTTATTACTTCACTCTCTCCATTCTTCAAATTATCAGTTGCTTCTAATTCATCTTTGTCTACGTTATATTTCACTAATTCAACAAAACCTCCTTCAGCTAAAGGGTCTTTTTTCCAGTGTTTTCTTATTTCTGAAATTTGCAAGACTCTTCTCCAAGAATGCATACCATCAGGAGACTTAACAGGATTGCATATTGTAATAATGTCTGTTGCTTTAAAGCTCGTTGCAGGCACTCCTAAATCATTTACAACTCTATCAAACACTCCATAAGGAGATGCTCCATGAATTGTTCCAGCAACAACATTTGCTAATGCCCCTACTCTCATAGCCTCGTATAAAGCTTTAGCTTCAACACTCCTTACCTCTCCGATAATTAAACTGCTATCACCTAATCTTAAACTTGTTCTTATTCCATCATCAGCAGAAACTTCTGCGCTTGTTTTCAGCAGTGCAGACCTCACTTTCATCCTTAATATGTTATAATTTAATTTCCTTAAAGATTCTACAGGCAGTTCTAAAGAATCTTCTATTACAATAATTCTATATTTTGGCATAATCTCCAACATTAAACTTCCTAATAAAGAGGTTTTTCCAGAAGACCTTGTTCCTGCTACTAACATTGTTCTTGCACCGTCAATTAAAAAACTAAGCAAACCTGCTGCAAAAGGATTAAGCATTTTCACTTTTATGAATAAAGGAAGAGTCCAAGGGCTTTCTCTGTGCCTTCTCACAGCATATGCTAATCCATCAGGAGATAAAGGCTGTTGAATAATCGCTATTCTCGCTCTAATCTCTCCAATTTCAAGTTGAGTGTCTAAAATAGGATTTGCCTCATCTAAAGGCCTTCCTGAAATCATTCTGAATTTAGCTGCCCAAGAATTAACATCTTCTTGACTTGGAAGGATATTAGTAACGCATTCATAATAATCCTGATGCCTTAAGTATATTGGAACCTGTGAAATAGGAGCATTCAACACAATATCTTGCAATTTTTTATCTTTAAGCAACACTTCTAATATTCCAAAACCTATAGTATATCTTACAAGAATAGTTGCTAATTTATTTATTTCATTAAAATCTAAAGAAATACCCTTACTGTTTGCTAAATCCTGTAACAAATCCTTGGATATATTCATAAACACCTGCCTTGTTCTTTCTGTATCAACAAATTCTTCTGCTTTAGGCTGATGTTCAATTAAAACCTCTCTTGCAAGATTTAAAAGCATGCTATGGCTTTCATCTAAATTATTTTCTGGAGGGCTTAAATGATAAAAAAGCTTTGATTCTCCTTTTTGTTTTAAAATCGTCACTAAACTCTCATCATAAGTTCCTTCTCCGATTTTATATTGGTCTAAAATCTCTGCATCTTCTGGCATATTTAAAACAAGCCTTGTAAAAGTAAAATTAGGAATAACATCTGGCTTGAAAATCCTATGATAAATTTCTCTGTCACCAGGAGAATAATCTAAAAGATAAGGAGTTGCTTTTTTAATTAATTCTGTTTTATCAAATAAGTTCAAAATTTTTTCTAACAAAGAAATATAATTTTGCTGGTCAGTTTTACAAGATTCATTAATTTTTCCTAAAAAAACCTTAGCCTCAATAATCAATCTTTTAAGTTCATGATATGCAGCAATAGGGTCTTGTTTTAATAAAAATAAAAAAGCAAACAAATCATTATATCTTTGAGAAAAAAATTCCTCGCAGTTAGTAACAAGCTTAGAATGTGAAAGAATTTTTTCTTGTTTAAGTAAAAAAACATAAAGATTAGCTAATTCAAGAAGCATAGAAGTTTCTTTAAAATCATAATTGTAATTTTTTTGCTGAACAAAAACAATCCTAGAAACATTCGGGTTTTCAATTAATGCGTCTATAGTTCTTTCCATTACTTCAGGATAATCTGAGAGACTAGGAACATAAGGTGCTCCGAGATAATTGATGTATAAAACATCTTCTCCTCCTTCTCTTTGAACCTCGTAACTGTATAATGGAGTGCCTTCTTTAAACTGCATTTTTTTATAAAATTTATTTATTTCTTTTTCAAAGTAAATTCTTTCTGCTTTAATAACTTTTATATGTTGCAACCATAAACCTTCAAATAAACAAACACGAACTACAAACAATAAACTAAAATCAGTAATCACAAGAAATTTAAACTAAATTATCTTCTTTTTAGCAATGGCAGACTATTACCCTGATGCTGAAACAAATGTTAAAATAAGAGATTTAGAAGAAAAACAAAGAATTCTTCAAGACAGGGTTTTCTTACTTGGAAAGAATATTGTAGAAACAAAAGAAAGCCATGAAAAAAAACTTTTAGAAATGAAAAAAGAATTAGAAGAATTAAAACAAAAAGTAGAAAGAATTGTTTCTTTCATTGAAACTCTTTCAGGAGAATTTTCTAAATTTGCAAGAAAAGAGGATGTAGAAATCTTAGCAAAACAAATGAAGATTTTTCAGCCTCTTGCAAAAGTTAGGAAAACTTAAAAATTTAAAATCCTTAAAAATTACATTCAATAAAAATGACAGCATTAGAACAAGTAACTGAATTAAAAAAACAAGGAATGTCTGATGAAGAAATTGCTTCTAATTTAAGGCAGCAGGGATTTTCTCCTAAAGAAATTACAGATGCAATCAACCAAGCAAATATTAAAACAGCAGTAACAGGAAATGAAGGAAATGTAGCTGCTCAAACTCCAGAAACTCCTTCTGAATCAAGCGCAGAAGATACAGAAGTTGTAGAGGGTTCTTATGCTCCTGCAACTGAAGAAGTCGCTCCTTCTGAAACCCCTGCAGAATACTCTCCAGAATATCAAGCTCAAGCACCTGCAATAGATACAACAACAATGATTGAAATAGCCAACCAAGTTTTTTCTGAAAAAAGTGAAAAAATTCAAAAACAAATAGACTCCTTAAATGAATTTAAAACACTAACAGAAACAAAAGTAAATTCAATAAATGAAAGATTAAAAAGAATTGAAAAAATAATTGACACTCTTCAGATAAAAATTCTAGAAAAAGTTTCTTTATTCGGAAGAAGCATTGAATCAACAAAAAAAGAAGTATCTATGCTAGAAGATACTTTAGGAAAATTAACAAAAACTACTAAAGAAACCTCAAAGCAGAAAAAATAATCTAAAATTTCTAAATTCAATTATCCAGATTTTACAGGTCTAATTTCAAATAAATCCCTTAATATAGGAGAAGCCATCTCTCTAAATTTAGTTCTTGGCTTTTTTGACAAACCTCCAACTATAACTGAAACTATAATAATAAGTATTAATCCAGAAATTACAAGAGGTGCTATTTCTGCTCCAAAAGAATAATCTGTTTCAAAAGAACCTGCTAATACTGCAATTAAAGTAATAGCAGCAACCCCAAACAACACATAAACAATCCATTTTTCTTGGGGCATAAACATTCCCAAAATAATCAATAAAACTAAAATCACTGCTAACCCTATTCCTAATCTAGGAAAGACTTTTGAAAAAAACAAAGGAACACTTTCAAATTGCAATGAAAGCAAAGAAACTGAAATAGCAATAATCCCATTTACAACAGGATTCTCCTGAAAAATCTTAGTTCTTGTTAAAATACCATACACTAATGCAAAAATTACTAAAAAAGGCAGAACATACTGAAAAACCCCTAATTCTTCAAATGTAGCAAACAATTGCGCAAAAGCTCTGTTCATTTTATTAAATTATATGAAAGGTTGTTTAAATAACTTTCTTAAGATGATTGAGGTTTAGATTTTAACACAACAGCTAATGCTAAAGCAATAACCACAATAAACAAAAAGTTAACCCAAAAAGTATAACTCCATTCCTGTTTGAATAACAAGTCAATAAAAGGCATAAAAAGCCCTGTTGCCCAAAAAACAGCTCCAATAATTACAATAATAACTACTATTCCAAAAAAAGTTTTCATGCCCTTGCCTCCAACTTTTGCTTCTCCTGCAATAAATCCCCATAAAAGCAATGCAGCAAACACTGCAATTATTGATACTGTTAAAAACAAAATCAAATTATTTATAACTTCAACAGGATAAGTGACACTTATAACCATTAATCCAACAATAAAAGCTATCAAAGCATTAAGTTGTTTTTTATCTGTACCAAAAAGCCCTGTTTTTTCTAAAATTGCAAATACAGCAAAAAATATCAATAAAAAAGGAAGAGCAAACCTTCTAAATACCCAATGTTGTAAAATTGTCTCAACCATCTTTTATTGAAATTTATTTATACCAAGTCTTCTGTAATCTCTTCTATTTCTGATTCTGCTTGACTCGGAAGAGCAGTTTTATTTATAATGAAAATATCACTTACAGCTTTTACAAATTGATGAGGAATAATAACCCCTCTAGCTCCGCCGATTAAAGAAGCTACTGCTCCTGAAACTCTGATTCTCCATCCATCAATTCTGTTTTCATAAAGATTAGCTTCTTCTACTTCTCCAAAAAAATCCCCAGAATCAGTATAAACTTTTTTTCCTAACACCTCGCTAATTTTTTTTATTTTCATATTAAAATTTACTTAATTTCATTTAAATATTTTTCCGTTATATAATAGTTACTTCGAAAATTTAAAAAGCTTTATAAAAAAATAACTATTTTATAATCCATGGCTAAAATCATGGTAAACAAAAAAGAAATCATAGCTGTTTTTATTGCTACTCTTGTAATAAGCATTTCAATAAGTTCAGTTGGTTGGAAAATATTTTTTTCAACTGCTGCCGCAGTTTTTCTAATAATTTTAATTAATATTGCTGCAAAAAAATTAACAGCTTATTATCTTGATTCTGATATTGAGATAAAATTATGGAAGATTAAAAGATACTGGTTTAAAGCTCATCAGGAATTTAAAAAACCCTTTCCAGCAGGAATTTTCTTTCCTTTATTCTTTTCAGTTATAACTTTTGGAAATTTAAAATGGCTTGCATCTCTTGTTTTTGAAGTAAAGCCTAAAGTTTACAGGGCTGCAAAAAGACACGGATTATATTCTTATTTAGATATAACTGAATACCAAATAGGAATCATAGCTGCTGCAGGAATAATTTCTAACTTGCTTTTTGCTGTAATAGGCTATTTCATAGGATGGAGCACTTTTACGCAATTAAGCATATGGTATGCTTTTTTTAATCTAATTCCAATATCAGAACTCGATGGAAACAAGATTTTTTTCGGAAATTTAGTATTATGGAGTTTTTTGGCATCTTTGGCAATAATTGCTGCAGCCTATACCTTCATAGTAGTTTAAAAAATCAAAAAGATATTTAAATTAGATTCATTAAAAATATTCATTAAAAAATGACTCACTCAAAAAAACAACTAAAAAAGCCTTTTTTAAAAAGAAAAAGATCCTTATTATTTTTTATTTTAATCTCCTTAATTGGAGGAGCTTTTTTTATAGACAAAGGTTCAGTAAATAAAATGACTGGAAATGTTGTTCTAACAAAATATTATTCTTTTAGTATTATCTCGCTTATAGGGTTATCTTTAATACTTTGTTCAAGTATTCTTATATGCTATTATATCTACAAATACAAATAACTAAAAAATAACCAAAAGTTTAAATTAATGTTTTTTAATCAAATCTTAAAGAGTTGCAAATGGAATTTTTAAAAAACATATCTCCTAGAGAATATCAAAAAAAGATTTTTCAAACATGCATTGAAAAAAATTGTTTAGTTGTTCTTCCTACTGGCTTGGGAAAAACCCTCATTGCGTTAATGCTAACAATAGAAAGAATGAAAAAATTTCCAGGAGAAAAAGTGGTTTTTCTTGCTCCAACCAAGCCATTAGCAGAACAGCATCTTAATACTTTTAAAAAACATCTTCCAGAATTATTTGCAGATATGCAGTTGTTTACAGGAAAAGTCAAACCAGAAAAAAGAAAAAAAATCTGGCAGACAGCAGATATTATTTTCTCTACCCCTCAATGTGTTGCTAATGATATAAAAAAAGGATTATATGACCTAAGTTACGTGTGTCTTTTGATTGAAGACGAAGCGCATCGATGTGTTAAAAATTATGATTACACATTTATTGCAAAAAACTACATGAAAAACTCACTTCATCCTAGAATTCTTGGGTTAACTGCTTCTCCTGGAAGTGAAAAAAACAAAATAGAAAACATCTGCAAAAATCTCTTTATAGAAGAAGTAGAATTAAGAACCCGTAACAGCGAAGATGTTAAGCCTTTTTTACAAGAATTAGAATTTGAAAAAAAATTAATTGAATTTCCTTCAGAATTTGAAGAAATTCGTCAAGTTTTATTGAAATTATTTAATGAATATGTAGAGGAATTAAGAAAAAGAAAAGTTCTCTTTAAACCAGCGACAAAAACAAATTTAATTGAACTTCAAAAACAAATCTCTTCTACAATTGCAAGAGGAAATAAAAACTACAATTATCTTCTTGGAGCAAGTGCTTGCGCCCAAGCAATAAAAATCCAGCATGCTCTTGAATTACTAGAAACTCAGACTCTTCAAAGCTTCAATAAATACCTTAAAAAATTATTTAAAGAGGCATCAAATAAAAAAAGTAGAGGAGTAGTAAAATTAGTTTCAAAACCAGAGTTTAATTTTATTTACTCTTTTTCAAATGAACTTCTCATAAAAAACCAAGAACATCCAAAAATAAGCGAAATTCTTAAGATAATAAAAAAATTAAGAAATTCACTGCCTCTTGAAAAAATAAAAATAATAATTTTCACGCAATTCAGAGATACTGCCTTGGAAATATGCAAAAGAATAAATGAACTTAAAGAGGAATTGCAAATAAAATCAAAAATTTTTGTTGGACAAGCTAAAAAATCTCAAACAGGTTTAAGCCAAAAGCAGCAGAAAAAAATAATTCAGGAATTCAGTGACGGAAAGATTAATGTGCTCTGTGCAACATGCATAGCTGAAGAAGGTCTTGACATACCAGAAGTAAATCTAGTAATTTTTTATGAACCTATTCCTTCTGCTATCAGAACCATTCAAAGAGCTGGAAGAACTGCTAGATTAAAAAAAGGAAAATTAATTGTTTTAATAACTAAAAAAACACGAGATGAGGCTTTTTACTACGTTTCCAGAAGCAGAGAGAAAAAAATGCATAAGATAATCCATAAAATAAAAAAACAATTAAATTCATCTTCACCCAAAAATTCTGAAAATTCAAATTCCTTAAAAAACCCTCTAAAAACAGAACAAAAAAAATTATTTTTAAAATGAAATTCTTAAATATATTTTCAAGAAACACTCAATTAATAAAAAAAGAAACAGTTCCAGAAATAACAATTGACTTCAGAGAGAAAAATTGTCTCCTGCCTTTTTATTTAAGGAAAAAAGGCTTTAAAATAAAATTTCAAGATTTAAATGTTGATTATTTAGTAAAAGGAGTTGCAATAGAAAGAAAAACAATTCAAGATTTTATAAATTCAGTAATTGATAAAAGACTCTTAAAACAATTAAAAAACCTTCAAAATTATTCTAAAAAAATTCTGATTATTGAAGGAATAAAAGAAAGAGAATTTTATTCAGGCTCAGATTCAAGAATACATCCAAATGCAATAAGAGGGCTGTTGCTTTCAATTCAGCTTAAATACAATATTCCAATAATATACACTGAAAATTACAAAGACACAGCAGAATTTATTTCTGTTTTATCTAGAAAAAAATCTTTGGATAATTCAAAACCTCTGTCTCTAAACATAACAAAAAGGAATCTAACAAAAAAACAAAGACTGCAGTTTATTCTTGAAGGCTTTCCTGGAATTGGTCCGAAATCTTCTGAAAAAATCCTTAAAAAATTCAAGAATCTCAAAAACTTCTTTAATGCTTCCTTAGAAGAACTTCAAGAAGTTTTAGGAAAGAAAGCAGAAAAAATAAAAGAGATAATTGACTTCAAATGCAATTAATTACGCCAAAGGAAAATCCATTATCTTCTTATAAATTGGACCGTCTTTAGTTAATTCAGACTTAATTAATGAAACTTTTTCAACTTCAAAAGACATTTTTTTAATATCTAAACCAGAAACTAATTTTAAAAAAGCATCTTTGTCTTTTACAGATTTAATTCGAGCAAAGGTTATATGAGAATTAAATTCTCTTTTTTCTTTATTCATGCCTAATTCATGAATTTTATTTTCAATAATCCCTTTAAGCCTTGAAAGTTCATCTGCCTCTAATGCAACCCAAATAACCCTAATATACTTATCAGAAGGAAAAAAACCGATTTTTCCTGTAGTTGCTTTAAATTTAGGAAGAATTATCTCAGAAAGCTCTTTCTTAATCTGATTAATTTTTTCTTCAGACACTCTATCGCCTAAAAACCTCAAAGTTAAATGCAGGTTATCTTTTTTAACAAAATTCCCTGAAACTAATCCAGAATTTTTTATTTTCTCTGAAATTCTAAAAATCTCTTTTTTTACAGATTCTGGAAGTTCAATTGAAATAAAAGCTCTCATTTTAAACAACCTCTGCAACAATTTTTGCTCCTAGTTTAATAGTCATTAAATCTTTTTCTTTATCTTTCATTTCGTTTATTTCAACAATATCTAATCCGTGAAGACTTTTAATTTTATTTATTCTTTGGAGTATATATAAAAATTGTCTCACACTTAAACCTCCTGGCTCAATATAGCCTGTTGAAGGAGCCATGCTTGGATCAACAACATCAATGTCTATTGAAACATACAATTCTTTTTTATTTGCAAATTCAGTTATAGAATCTGCAACTCCTTGCAAATCTTCTAACAAAGAACTCATTGAAATTACTTTTATTTTATTTTCTTCAATAAATTTTTTCTCTGTTTTATGAAAATTTCTAGATCCAATTAACAAAATATTTTCAGTGGGAAATCCTTCTTCTATTAATCTTCTAAGCCATTCTTCATGAGTTGGTTCACTCATTGATGGCATTAAATCTGCATGAGCATCAAAAACAATCAAACAAGGAGTTTTATTGTTGGTTTCGCAATAATCTAAAAAAGCTCTGGTTAAAGAATAACTTATTGAATGATCTCCTCCTAAAAAAATTACTTTTGGATAATCTTCAAAACATTCAAATGCGTTTTTATAAATAAGTTTGTTGCTTAATTCAAGATTTTTATTATCAAGATGGATTTCCTCTAAATCTAGTTTTTTTACATCTATCTCTTTTCCTTGTTCATTCATGTGGATATCATGCAATGCGTTAATAATTGCATCTCCAGCTCTTTCACAACCGTTTGTTTTTCCTAATCCATTTATTCCAGGAACTTTAACAATAAGCATATTTTATCAGTACAAGAATCAGTTTAAAAGAATTATGATTTTTGTTTAAACTCACTCAGGGATTAAAGCAAAAAAACTATACTTCTTTGTTGCTTTTTTAGCTAACTCCTTAACTTCACTCATTTTAACTCTGCTTATTTTTTTTGGAAAATTATAAAATTCTTTTGCGTTGCCATTTGCTTCATGGGAAAGAAGATTAACCATCTGGTTTTGGGAATCCTCAACAGATATCTGATAATTTCCAATTATCTGATTTTTAACTTCATTTAATTCTTTTTTTGTTAAATCAATTGAAACTTTTTCAAATTCCTTTAAAATAATCTCTTTTACTTTATTGACATTTTTTTTATTAGTTCCAACATAAACATAATTAAATGCAAAATCCTTGTTAATATCATATCCTCCTTTTACAGCATAAGCTAAGTTTCTTTTTTCTCTTATTTCTGAGAATAATCTTGAAGACATTCCTCCTGCCATTAATACGCTAAGCACTGCTGCTGCAGGAGATTTTTTGGAGTTGGATTTAGGAACATGATATGCAAAAACCAAATTAGCTTGATCAATCCCTTTTCTTTTTTCAATTTTTTTAGAACTTATCTCTGAAAATTTCTGCTTTTTTATTTTGGATTTTTCACCCTTAAAATTCTCCTCTATAAATTTTGCAATTTTATTGAAATCTGCATCTCCAACAACAGAAATAATTAAATTATTCGGAGTGTAAACTTCTTCAAATTTTTTAATCAATTTCTCTCTTGTTATTTTTTTCATTGTTTCAAAAGTCCCTGCTAAATTCATTCCCATTGTTCCTGTAAAAAGATTTTCTTGAATTTTTTCAAAAACATGCATCATAGGGTTATCTTTATGCATTTTAATTTCTTCAAAAATAACTTTTCTTTCTTTTTCCATTTCCTTCTCGTCAAACAAAGGATTCTTAATCATGTCAGTCAAAACATCTAAAGCTATATCAAGTTTTTTACTAGGCATTTTGCACCAATATGCTGTTAGCAGTTCAGAAGTAAAACCATTTAAGTCTCCTCCATTTTTTTCAATAGTTTCTGCTATTTGTTTTGCATTTCTCTTTTTAGTTCCTTTATAAAGCATATGTTCAATAAAATGAGAAATTCCTTTTTCACTTGTTTTTTCATTTATTCCTCCATTTTTTACAGCAAAAGCTACACTAACTATAGGAAGCTCTCTTTTTTCAAATAAAACAGTCACTCCGTTATTCAAAATTTTTCTTTTAAATCTCTTAAAAAGCAAAGAATTTTCAGATTTCATATTCTCAAATTTCACAGTTCTCTCTAAACAAACATATTATGTTTTTATAAATTATAATTGAAACCAATACCAGATTCCTGCTCCAACAACTAAAATCAATACAACAACTAACAGCCACTTCAATAATTTTCCTTTTTTAGGTGCTTCTTGAGGCTGCACTGCTCCAATTTGAGATGGTTGAGGAGCTGGTTGAGTTTTTGCAGGCTGCGGAGCAGGCTGAGTTTGTGCTTGTTGTGCAGGCATTTGTTGATTAGGTTCTGCCATATTAAATCACCTCTTTAAATAATATGAATTATAGTTTTATAAAGTTTTTAGTTTTTTCAAAGGAATAAAAACAAGATACCTCTCTTCCCCTAATTCAAAATCATCAGTAATTTTGAAATGCTCTTTAATGAATTTAATTATCCATTTTCTATTAACTTTGAATTTTTCTCTTTTCAGCATGCTTCTAGTGGCAAAACTCACGACAACCACATCAAATAGAGAACAGATTTCTTCTAAAAATTTCTTTGAATAATTTCTTTCTAACATTTCCAAAGAATCTAAAACTTTAAACAAAAAAAGAACTTTTCTAGATTTCTTATTTGTTTCAGTTTTAAGTTTTTTCTTAATAACATCCTTAATGTTTTTTAAATCAAACAAACTTTTATGTAAATACTCTGCGTTTAATTTTTTTAATTTAAAATAAAAATTCATTAAATCAACTAATTGGCCAACAGCCTCTATTCCAACATATTTTACATTAGGCGGCATAAATTTATAACTAAAACCATTTGCTCCTGCTCCTAAATCAAAAACAAAATCTCCTTTTTGAAGAATTCTTGAATAAAGTTCCTTATAAAATCCAAGCCTCTCCCTCGAAGAAAAATGCTTCCTTAAAAACCACTCTTCACTCTTATTTTGAATTTTATTTTTTTTGATTTCCAAAAGCTTATAGCTTCTAAAAGGCCAAAAAACTCTATTCAAAAGCTCTCTTGTTAATCTTATTTTTTCTTTTTCACTTACTTGTTTTTTCTCGAATTTTTTAAATGTTTTTTTAACTTCAAGCTCTGGCAATTTAGAAAAAGACTTTTTTTTCATAATTTTTTTTAAAATCTCTCTTTTCATTAAAACTTTTAAGTTTAGGGATTTTAAATAATATATGCCAATAAACGCTCATCCAGAATATCTTGCAGCAGAATCAGAATATCTAAAAGCTCAGACAACAGAAGAAAAAATAAAATGCCTTAAAAAAATGATAGCTCTTGCTCCAAAACATAAAGGTTCTGAAAACCTTCTTAAACAATTAAAAACGCGTCTCAAAAAACTAAAAGAAAAAGAAAAGGCTGAAAAAACAAGAAAGAAATCTTCTCATAAAGGAATTAAAAAAGAGAGCATGCAAGCAGTAATAATCGGAAAAACTAATTCAGGAAAATCAACTTTATTAAGCCAATTAACAAATGCAAAAACCCTCATTTCTCCGATAAAATTCACTACAACTTTTCCAGTAGTGGGAATGATGCCTTATGCTGGAACAAACATTCAATTAATAGAAAATCCTGCAATTGAATCAGAGTATTATGATAAAGGACTAACCCATACTACTGACACTGTTTTAATTTTAGTAAAAAACCTTAATGAGATAGAAGAAATTCAAAAAACATTGAATACAAATGCAAAACAAATAATAATCTTTAACAAATTTCTGCCTTTTAATGAAGATGAAAGAAAAATCAAAGAAACTCTTTCTTCCAAAAGATACAATTATGTAATAATTTCAACAAGCAACAAAGAAAATTATGATGAATTAAAAAACAAAATTTTCAAAAGTTTTAATAAAATAAGAATTTATACCAAACCTGCCAAATCATTAGAAGAAGCTTATAATTCAAAACCATTGATTCTTAATCCAAATTCAACAGTTAAAGATGCTGCAGAAAAAATTCTTAAAGGCTTTTCTAAAAAAATAAAAGAAACAAAGATATGGGGGCCTTCAAGCAAGTTTCCAGGACAAAAAGTTGGCTTAAAACATGAATTAAAAGATCTTGATGTAATAGAATTCAAAACAAAATAAACTTCTCTTAATTTATCAATTACTGTCTGCTAATTTCACAAGAATTATTTTAACAAATTATTTATACTTCTTTTTCCTTTATAAAACATATAAACCTTGCAACATTACAAATCATAGAAACATTTATATATCACTAATCAGTAGTTACAATATACAAGATGCACTTAACTTAAACCTAAAATGAGCCTTGTAAAAAAATTATTCAGTCCAATAAAAAATTCATTGAAAAAACCAGTTCAATCTTTAGGTTTAGCAACAGCTTTATTTCTAAGTCCTTTTATTGCTGGATGCGGAGATTCAGGAAAAGATGATTCAAAAACTACTCCTGTAAATCATGCTCCTGTAATAGAAGCTCAAGACAATGGCAATGTTCTTGAAAACAGCAACTTTTACAGAGACATAGATGCTTCTGATCAAGACAATGACACTTTAACATATTATTTAATTGATTCTCCTGATGGAGCAACAATAAATTCTGAAACAGGCGAGATAAACTGGGTTCCTAATGATTCTCAATCAAACCTAAGCCATAATTTCACAGTAGGAGTTTCAGACGGAGAATTAAGCAATGAAACAAGCTTCAGTGTTTATGTCACTAATGTAGAAACAGCTTCAGGAAATATAAAAGCTTATGTAACTGAAACACCTTTAGTTGGAATAAGAGTTGAGTTTTCAGATTGGGATAATCCTTCTTCACCTGTTTACACAACATGGACAGATGCAAACGGAGACTGGCAGTTAGTTGATGTTCCAGACGGAGAATATGATGTAAGGATTAATGATGACAACACAGGTTCAGAAAATGAAGGAATAAGATATGAATCATATCGCCCAAGGCCTTTTTTAATAAGCAAGCAAAAAGCATTAGAAGGAAAATTAACAAGAAATTGCAGATTATTCAAAAAATCAGACAGGCAATTCATAAATGATGTCGGAAGATTAAATGGAGACATGAGAAAATGGTTTCAAAAACCAAAATTCAGAATTTATTTAAGAGAATCAACAACAGGAAATCCAGTTGACCCAGCAATAGTTCAAGGAGTAAAAGATGTTATAATTAATGAATTATCTCAGTTCTGCCAAGGAAGTTTTACATTCACAGCAGCAGACATAGAAGAAGTTGACTCTGTTTATGCAGGAGAACAAGATGGATATGTTACTATTCATTGGGATAATAGTATTGGAAGCGGAGGAGATAATCTTAGTTATTTTAATGGAAAAGAAATTATTCGTTCTAATTCTCGTTTTTATCCTTTAGAAGGCAAGAACGTCTGGCTTCAAGAACTTTCTGAAAATATGATTGGCTCAGGAGAAACAAATGATACTAATTATATTGACAGTGTTTTTTATGCAACTTCTTCAAACACTTCTTACTCGCAAGAAGATTTAATTATTGCAAGAAGCCATTATCAAAGACTT
>CAYLHY010000002.1:0-38242 GCA_964383885.1 Candidatus Woesearchaeota archaeon | reverse complement strand
TAAAACAAAAGATTTTTTAGATTTAATCTTATTAAATTAGATGAACTTTTAGAGTTGTTACAAAAGAGTTTGAAAAGACTTTTATTTTTCACTCTTGTTTTTCAGTATAAAACTTTATAAAACTCAAATTCTAAATTATAACATGAAAAAGAGGGTGTTTATTGTTAGTATATTAATTAGTATTATGCTTTTAAACATTGGATTTATTTCAGCTTATCATCCAGTATGTGATCCTAATAATGAAGGAATACATGGAGTTTATATTAACGGAGTATGTTATAATTGCGGAGATGATGATAACATTTGTCCAAGTAATTACGGAGCAGATTGTTCAGGAATTGTAGACCCTGATTGCACTTACGAACCAGAAGCTTTTTGGAGTTTAGATGGCATAAATAAATATCAAGAAGTTCTTAATCTTGATCCAACAATTGGAAAAGAAGTTTTTTTAGTTGTAAAAAATATTAATATAGATGCAGGAACAGAATTAACTCTTAACATTAAAGAAAGTGACACTTTAAATGATGATGATTTAGGAAGCATAACTTGTGTAGTGGATGAAAATAATAACTGCAATGCAACATGGACAATTGATTCAACAAATTTAGAGAATGCATATGGAGGAATGGATGAAGAATCAACAATAGATGAATTAGGTGTTTTGTATTTTACAATTAATGGAATAACAAGCAATGACTTAAAAATAAACATAACTTATGAAGAAGAAGCTCCTGAAATAACTTCGTGTTCTGATTATCTTGATGAAGAAAACTGCACTCTTGATCCTGAATCAGTTGGCAATAAAAATCTTCCTCCTGATGAAGAATATTCAGAAGGATGTTTCTTAACTCATGAAGGAAGTTGTGCTTGGATAAATGGAATGTGCAGTCAATCAATCACTCAAAAAGAGCATCCTTTAAACCCAGAAACATGTGAAGAAGTAGAAGAAATTACATGCAATTATCCTGCTTCTATGGAAATTAAAAGTTCATGCGAAGGAGGAGAACAATTCTTTACAATTAAATACATTTCTCCTGACCCTAACTGCGAACCTTGGGAAACCCAGCCAATTCCTTGTCCAGCAAAATTAAGACTTCCTTTTTTAACTTTTTATGGAATACTTGCATCAATCAGCATCATTATTTTAGGATACGTATTCTTGAATATTAAAAAATCCAATAGAATTGTAAAAATTTATAAGGAATAAAAGCTATGTTTTAAGAACATGCTTTTAATGAAAAAAAGAGGTTCAATGAAGAAATTATTGTTTTTATCAGCACTATTAATGTTTTTTATAATTTTAAATTCCAACGTAGTTTTAAGTGATTTTTCAAAAGGCAATCTTTCTTACAGCATTATAAAAACATATTCTCCTGGAAAAAATCTAAAAGGATGGATAAATATAAGTTTAGAAAATCAGCCAGTTAATTCTGTTTTAAATGATAATTTAGGAAATTCTATATCCTTAATGGATTTTTTAAAAAGTTCTAATCTAAAACAAGACATTGATTTTTTCTGCATACCAAAAGATTGCAGAAGAAATTTTCTTGCAGAAAACCCTGAAAAAGAAAAATCCTTTGCACTTAATGCAGGAGAAAAAAAAGTAATTGGTTTTAAATTCACAGATATCGATTTAAAAGAAATTAATTCAATCAGATTTAATATAAGCAGTGATGCTTCTCCAAGCTGCAAAAATCAGTTAAAAGTTTATTTTTTTGAAGATTCTAGTCTTGTTGTAATGAATAATAAAAGCACTTCTTCTGTATGCGAAGGAGATAGAAATGACGGATGTTTTGATGAAACAAAATCAGAATCAGAACTTCAAGAATATTACTTAGATGACGTAGGATCATATTGCCAAAGAATAACAATTCCTGAAAGTCCGAAATTTACAGCAAATGCGTGGCTTAAAAGTTCAGGAGATGATGAAATTACAATACGACTTTATGATGAGAATTTCAATTCAAAAACAAGTTGCAGTTTTTCAGTTGGAGAAAATTTTGAAGGCTTTGATGGCTGTGAAATGAATTATGCTACTTCAGAAAAAGATTATTATTTGTGTTTAAGTTCTAGAGAAAATGGAATAACAAGCATAAGAGGATATAAAAAAGCAGATGATGAAGAAGGATGTGGATTTTATTATTCTGAGTCTATAAACCCAGAAGATTATGCATTTGATTTTTTTGTTAAAGGATTTCAGTTTGATTCAGTAGGAACAATTGAAATAAAAAATAATCTTGACTCAGAAAAAACTTTATCAGAATCCTTAAAAGAGTATATCAGTGAAAAATACAATGGGAATCTTAATTGTACAGATACTTGTGTTATTCCTATTGTAATTTCTTCAAACTCAAATCAAAATATAACTCTTAAAAATTTAAGTATTAATTATAAATTAGAAGACGGAGTTTTAACAAAAGAAAATAATTTTTATGATTTAACTGAGGGGCTTGCTCAGATTAATTCTAATGGTTTTTTAAAAATTTCATTAGATAATGCTAATTTTACTCTTCCAAGCATATTTGGCAATTATTCATACAAATTAAGCTTAGATGATTCAGAAATTTTTAAAGATGAAATTGTGATTGAAAATGTTCCTGAAATACTAAGTTTAAGCCCATTATTAACTGTGTCAGGTTTTCCTACAAAATTAAAAGTAAATGTTAAATTAGCAGATAATGCAAGCATAGTTAACTACAAATGGAATATTGATAATGTAACTAAAACAACAACTTCTCCTGAACTAGAATACTCTTTTCCAGGAATTAAAACTGCTCCAGGTTACAGAGTGGAAATAACTGTTACAGATTCTAATGGAAAAAAATCTTCTAAAGAATTTTACGTGAACGTAGGAACTCCAAGGGCAGTTATTGAAGAGAAGTTATTAAAAATGCAGGATAATCTTGAAAACATTACTAATCAAATAAACAACTTTCCTGTTTTTTATCAAAAAAGCATAAAACAACAAATCAATATCAATGAATTAAATGAAAAATTAATAGAATTGCAAAAAGCTTATGCACAAGCAACAACAGAATCTGATTATTATCCCATAATTGAAGAATTGCTAAATTTAAAAGTTCCAGAGTCAATTGTTTATGGATTAACTACTGGAAACATTAATTTTTATCCTTCTATTGATAACATTGATTTAAATATCATATCAGAAATAGCAGGAGGGGATTATTCAATAGATAAAATTGATGAATATAAACAAGGAGTTCTTGAATGGAATGCAAATTATTTAACAACAAAAATAAAATACACGCAAATAAATGCCCAGTATGAAGGATATTCAGAAAATTTAGTTAATGTTTTTGAACTTCAAATAAAAGAACTCTCCTCTCCTGAAGCAGTTTATTATTTATTTATAAGAGATTTAAACACTCTTTTTGATAAAGATTACAATGAACAGGAATCAAATGGATATTACATAATAAGGCTGAAACCAGATAATGTAATTATATTTTCAATCTCTGAGGATATTTCTTTTACAGAACTTCCGGTATTTATTTCTCCTTCTTTGGACGAGATAGAAATTTTAGAAATAGCTCCTGAAGAAAAAAAAGGAATAAAATGGGCATTATTTATACTCTTGATGTTGCTTTTGATTTTTGTAAGCATGATTATATATGCTGTTCTTCAATACTGGTATAAGACAAAATATGAAACTTATTTATTTAAAGACAGAAATTATTTGTTTAATTTAATTAATTACATTCATGTTCAAAAAGAAAAAGGTGCAAATGAAAAAGAAATGATTAAAAAATTAAAAAAACAAGGATGGACATCAGAACAAATTAGTTATGTATTAAAAAAGTATCTTGGAAAAAGAACAGGAATGATTGAGATTATTCCTGTAGAAAAAATAATCAACTGGTTTAAGGGAATTAAATCTATAGGAAAACCTGGGAAACCTGGAAAGCCTGTTCAAGGAAAAGCACCTCAATCTCCTCAAACTCTTCCTGCTAAAAGATTCAATTTACCTGCATCATCTAGAAGGAGATTTTTCAGAGGAAGATTTTAAAATTTTCAGAAAAAGCAAAAAAATAGACACTCAAACATACAAACTTTAATAAACTAAAAATTTCAAAAAATAATATGGTGATTAAAATTTTTAAGAATTTTTTCAAGGGAATTTTTAATACTATTTTTAAAGACAAAAAAGAGATAAAATTGGGGTTTTACGGACCCCCAAATGCAGGGAAAACTTCTTTAGCTAACAGAATATGCAAGGATTTTACTGGAGAAGAAATAGGAACTATAAGCAAAATCCCTCATGAAACAAGAACAGTTCAGTTCAAAGAAAAAGTTGAGATAGAGTATAAAGGCAAGAAAATGACTTTTAAACTAGTTGATACTCCTGGAATTGCAACAAGAATTGACTATGAAGATTTCTTGAAGTATAAGATGAAGAAAAAAGAAGCTAAAAAAAGAGCAAAAGAAGCAACCCAAGGAGTTGTTGAAAGTATCAAATGGCTTGATGATATGAATTTAGTTGTTGTGGTGTTGGATGCCACTCAAAACCCATACAATCAAGTTAATATAACAATAATAGGAAATTTAGTAGCTAGAAAAATACCTGTGTTGATAGTAGCTAATAAAATTGACTTAAAAAAAGCAGATGTAAAAAAAGTTGCAGCTGCATTTCCTGAGTACGAAACTATTGGAATAAGTGCGAAATACGGGAAAAATATGGAGGATTTTTATGAGGCTATTTTCAGATATTCAAAAAAAATATAATTTAGCAACAATTAAAAATATATACTACATTATATAAATATGGCAAAGAAAAAGAAGGTGAAAAAAATAAGAGGTTTTGCAATTCAGTTCATGCCTTATTCAGAAATACGTGATTTAAACAGCAATGCAAGAATAAAGAAAATTCTAGACATAGTTTTAGGAAATAACATCTTAATTATTCAAGGAAGATTAAAACCAGAAGAAGAAACAAGACTTATAGGAGATACTATGGCAATGATAGGGCATGTTAGAAATTTTAAAGGTATAGAATTAGCTGTTATTTCTGGAAACTCCAATGAACAGGGAATTATAGGATGGTTTAATAAAATAAGAAATAACGTAGCTAATGCTATTTCTGGAGGAGATTTAGGAGCAGTTACAATAATAGGGCCTGCAAGCATTGTTAAGGAAATTAAAAGAAATCCCAAAAAAATTGAATTGCTTTTGAACAAGTAAATTAAAGCAATGGAAGATATACAAAAATTTATAAGCCATGATATTCTTTCCTAATTATGCCTCATCAATGCGTTCATTGCGGAAAAATATACGCTGCAGGAAGCAAAGAATTATTAGAAGGGTGCAGCCAATGCGGAAGTCATTTCTTTTTTTACATAAGAGATGAACAATTTAAGAAATTAAAAGAAAGTCCTGTTTTAGAGATACCAAAAGAAGAGAAAAAAGCAATTGAAAAAGATATAAGGGAAATAGCAGGAATTACAGATGAAAATGCTCCAGTAATTTTAGATTTTGAATCAGTGAGGGCAATAGGAGACGGCAAATTTGAAATTGATATAGTTAATTTATTCAGAAAAGACAGGCCTTTAATTTATAAACTTGAAGAAGGAAAATACATAATTGACTTAGCAACTACTTTTAAAAATCAGATAGAAAAAGTTGGGAGTCAATAGGATAATAAGGGCATCCTTCAAAATCAGGAAGTGAAGTTCTCATTAAAAAATCACTCTCTTGTTCAATGCAGCAAAATTCTTTAAAATCAAAAGCTTCACAAACATAATTTCCCTCTTCATCTACATATCTTAAATGACAATAATGAACATGATGAATCTTTCTAGAAAAATCAATTTTAAATGGAAGGATATCTGTCCTTGATTCAGGTTCAAGTTTAATAAAATTTTCAATATAACAATGATGAGTTCTTGCTTCTTTTATTGCTGATTCTTCATCTAATGCTTCTACTATTAATGAAGATTCTCTGCTTCTGACAACAAGATTATTTGATTCATCTAAGTCTACAAAATAATCTAAAATTGGTACTCTAAATAAAGGATACCCTGCTTTTCTAACAGACATGTAAAAAATAAAAATAACAATAATTTAAAAGCATTATTGCATTATTATGTAATATCAAAAGAAATGTAAATTAAAATTAAATTAAAATGAATGGAATTCCTAAAATTTTAAAAGAGGTTTTAGAAAAAATAAATCCTCCTGAAAAAGATCTAAAATTTATAAGCAACTCCCTTAAAAATTTTCTCAAAAAATTTGAAAAAGAAATTAAAAAACAAAAAATTAAAGCAGAGGTTTTTATTGGAGGAAGTTTTGCAAAAGGAACAATGATTAAAAAAGATGTTTATGACATTGACATTTTTGTTAGGTTTGACAGAATTTATAATAAAGCTAATGTTGATATTTCTAATTTACTTCAGAAAATAATAAAATCATTAAAAATAAATTTCATAAAAATTCATGGTTCAAGAGATTACTTTAGAATTCAGCAAAGAAAAGATTTTTTTATTGAATTAATTCCTGTGTTAAAAATCTCTTCTCCTAAGGAAGCAGAAAACATAACAGATTTATCATACAGTCATGTTAAATACATAAAGAGGAAAATTAAAAATGAAAAATTAAAAAACGAAATAAAAATAGCTAAAGCTTTTTGCCATGCAAACAGAGTTTATGGAGCTGAGTCATATATTAATGGTTTTTCTGGATATGGTTTAGAGCTTTTAATTTATTACTACAAAGGATTCTTGAGATTTATAAAAGCAATGAGCAAAATAAACATTAAAGAAAAAACAATCATTGACATTGAAAGACACTACCCAAATAAAAACAGAGTTTTAATAGATATGAATGCCTCAAAGCTTTCATCTCCGATTATTTTAGTGGATCCTACTTACAAACAAAGAAATGCTTTAGCTGCATTATCTTATGAAACTTTCAAGAAATTTCAAACTCTCTGCAAGAAGTTTCTGAAAAAACCAAGCATTAAATTTTTTGAAGAAAAAAAACTAAATTTAAAAGAATTAAAAAATTATGCGAGAAAATATTCTTTAGAAATGTTAATTCTTAAGGCAAGAACAAATAAACAAGAAGGAGACATAGCAGGAAGCAAATTATTGAAATTTTTCAAACATCTGGAAAAAGAGATTTTGAAATATTTTGAAATAAAAAAGAAAGAATTCAATTATAATGGAAAAAAATCTGCAGAATATTATTTTATTGTTAAATCAAAAAAATATATTATTTCTCAAGGACCTTTTTTAAATGACAAAGAAAGTGTAAAGACTTTTAAAAAAGCTCATAAAAAATCAAAATTTTTTGTTAAAAAGAATAAAATCTATGCAAAAGATAAAATAAACTTTACAATAAAGGATTTTCTTAAAAGCTGGAAAAAAAATAATAAAAAAAGAATGAAAGAAATGAGTATAATTGAATTAAAGATTATAAATTAACAGCTTAAATAAGATTATTTAACAGCTCTTTCAAAAAGACTTGCAAAAGCTTCTGAGAAAAAATCAGAATTTAACCAGATAGCTATATCTTCTTGATTAGGATCTCTAAACAAATAAAATAAAATTTCTTTTCTGTCAATAATGAAAAATTTAGAATCTATATTAATTTTTTTTATTTTTAAATTAAGTTTTTCTGATAATTGCTTAATTAGATTGTCTTCTCCGAATAAAGCTACTTCAATTTTTACATTATTTTTCTTTAATCTGGAAAAAGTTTGATGAAACAATTTGAATTTAGAAGCCAATTCTTTAGCATTAGTGCAGATAATAACTTCTTTTTCTGCATTCTGAAGAATTTCTCTTAAATAATTTGAAATATTTGATTTTCCTTTAAGGGAAATAGATAAATCTTCTCTTTTAACAGGACTGATTCCAACTCTGTAAAGTTTTTCAAGTTCATTGAATTCTTCTGTAGTTTTTATTTTTAAAAGTTCTTGAATTTTATTTTCAGCGTTTTTCTTAACATTGTTCTTTAATTTTTCAATAATAATATTTGGCTTAACTCCGAGATATTTTACAGGTTTTCCTAGTTTTTCTATTGCAAATCCTTTCTTTTCTAAACTTTCAAGCACATCATAAGTTCTTGATCTTGGAACACCAGAAATAGTTGATATTTCTCCTGCTGAAGCAACACCCTTGCTTAGCAAAGCTAGCCAAACTTTGGTTTCATAAATATTTAAACCAAAATAATCTCTTATTTTGTTTACTAATTCTTGTTTTACTATCATTTGGATTTTGTTTTTTATTTTAATTTGACATAAAAATGCCTAAATTTGGTCTAAATAATAGGATTAATGCTTTTATAAATCTTACTATTTTGTTACTTTTTTAGAGTGAGAACAAAATACAGAAAAAGATAAAGTTTATAAATATCTTAAAATAATAAAAACAAAATGAAAAAAATCAGAAAAATATTTGGTGCGGGATTATCTGCAGTTTTGCTTCTTAACAGCTGTTCAGCTCCTATAAATTCAGGAATAATTACAGAAAAAAGATATGAACCAAGAATTGAGTATTTTCCAATTGAGTTTTCTCCAGTTAAAATATCTCAAAGAATTGTTTCTAAAAAATCAGTTGATGATGAAGACTACATAATAATATTCAGCAAAAAAGAAAAAGGAAAAATAAGGACAAGAAAAGTTTATGTAAGTAAAAAGGTTTATGATTCATTAAAAGTAGGAGATGTTTTTGACACTTCTAAATTTCCTTATGAAGACTTTGACAGGGATTCAAGAGGAGAATTTTAATTTTATAAAATTATCCAAGATAAAAAAATTGCACTTAAAATTCCAGCTGTGATAAATGGCATTGCAGGATAGAATTTCTTTTTCTCTGCTGAGAAGAATAAATATCCTAGTCCTAATGTAGCTCCTAATATAACAAAAATTGCACTTAAAATTCCAGCTGTTTTTAAAACAACTCCTGATGCAATTATAGGAAATATAACATCTCCTCCTCCGAGAATAGCTACGTTGATTTTAATTTTTTTATACTTGATTTTTTTACCTTTTTTCTGAGCTTTTTTTGCTTCTTGAATTTGCTTTTTTATTTTTGCGTTAGGAGCATAAGGCACAAAAAATCCTGAAAAAACTCTTAATTTTTTTATTTGATATTTTGCCATTTTCTGCATAATTCCTGAACGCCAGACTGCCCACATGTCATAAACAGAAATAAGAATTAAAAGAAAAATTAGAGTAAAAAGATTTAAAATTGGAACAAAAATTACTGCAAGTCCTGGATAAATTAAAAATTCTGTTAAATTATGAATTAAAATATTTCTCTGAAACATTTTCATGTAAGCTAAAAAAAGAGCTAAAATAAAAGCTGCAATCATTGCTGTATGAAAAGGAATCATAAATGGAACTAATTTTTCAAAAGCTATAATAGATAAAAATAATGCAATCACTATGACTACAAAAAACCATGCTTTTAATAGCAATTCTATTTTAAATTTCATTAAAAAAAGCAATAAACTAACTGCAATAATAAAGGAAATAAGCATTTGAAAAAGTATGCTTGTAAATTCTCTGTCAGTTTCAGGAGATGGAACATCCATCCATTTTAAATAAGGATTTGTAATTTTTTCAACATGTCCGTCTACAACTTTTTCTATTTTCAATGGGTCTGCATATATGACTGCCAAGCCTATTAATTGTGTGATAAGAAACATTACAAGCAATAGTGAAGTTATTTTTAGATTGTGTTTCATAAAATATTACAGGAAAAAAGTGTTTTTAAAGTTTTTAGAAGGATTAAAGATGATTTAACTTCAGAGTATTTTATGTTTTTATACAGGAATAATAATACCCATGAACATTGGGCCAATATTGAGTTTCAGTTACTTCTGTGCCTATTTCAACTGCGTCATAACCATCACGGCATTTGCATTCATAATCTGCATATTTGTTTGGTCTATAACAATAAGCTGGCTCTTTTGAAGAACAGGATTTTTTATCTTCAGTTACATAACAATACCCCATCAACATTCCCTTAACAGGGTCTCCTGTTAATCCACTCCAAGGAACATTATCTGCATTAGTTGCATGGTCTGCATTATCAATTACATTATTTGAATCACTATCACATGGAGATCCTCCGCATCCTAACTCACTTAAATCATGCCCTACTCCTGTTGAAGGATTTGTATAAGCACTAACACCTAAAACTATCGCTAATAATAAAATACTTGCAAAAATTATAAACACATGCCTCTTTTCAATGTTAATAGTTAATTGCATAATTAGAATAAGAAATAGAGGTATTTAAAATTTGCTTTACTATTATGATTTTAAAAAATTATCTTAAACGAAGAGTCTCTAAATTTCTTGGAACATTTGTTTCTATTCTATTTAACTTGTATATTGCTGATGCTATATCTAAACATTTAGAAACTTCTCCATGATTTATAATTGCTCTTTTTGGTTTAGGTCTCATATTATTGAACATAGCAATAATTTCATTTCTTCCTGAATGCGCAGTAAGGCCGTTTATAGTATGAACTTCTAAATTTATTTTTACGATTTCTTCTTTTCCATCAACAATCATTTTTGTTTCTTTTAATCCTTCTTGAACTTGCCTTCCTAAACTTCCAACTCCCTGATAACACACAAAAATTATTGAATTATTAGGATTAGATGCAAATTCTCTGAAATACTCTACTGATGCTCCTCCTACTAACATTCCAGAAGTTGCAAGAACAATGCATGGCCCTGATTCAACAACTTTTTTTCTTTCTTGAGGAGAAGCTACTCTTGAGAATATTTCTGAAACAAAAGGATTATTATCCTGAAAAATCTGGCTTCTGACTTTAGTGCTTAAAAAATCAGGGTAAGCAGTGTGTATTGCATTAATATCCCAAATCATTCCATCAATATAAATCGGAACTTTAGGAAGAAGTCCTTTTTTCATTGCATCCTCTAAAATAAGCATTGTTTCTTGCGCTCGTCCAAGGCCTAATTCAGGAATCAATACTTTTCCTTTTCTTTTGATTGTTTTATTAACTATTTCTAAAAGCTCTTCTTCTGATTTGGATCTCGGAGGAAGAATATCATTTTTAGAACCATAAGTTGCTTCTGTAATTATTGTTTCAATTCTCGGATAATTTATAACAGCAGGATCTAAAAGTCTGGATTTTCCGTATTTATGATCTCCTGTATAAACGAGATTATGCAAACCATTTCCAATGTTTATATGAACAATTGAACCTCCTAGACAATGTCCTGAATTGTAAAAAGTTATTCTTATATCAGAAGTTATATCAGTAACTTCATTATAATTCAAGCAGATGCTATGCTTTACCATTTCCTTAACATCAGTAGAACTAAACAAAGGTTTAGCAGCTTGTTTATATGCAACACCAATGAAATCCAAAGAAAGCAAAGCTGCTATATCTCTTGTAGGAGCAGTCATATATACTGGGCCTTTATAACCCATTTTGTATAAATAAGGCAGCAATCCAACATGGTCTAAATGAGCATGAGTTATTACAACTGCATCCAATTGTGTTATATCAAATTCAGGAACATTAAAATAAGGAAATTTATCTTTGCCGTGAGAAGCTATATCAATTCCGCAATCTAAAAGAATTTTTGAGTTAGGAGTCTGCAATAAAAAACAGCTTCTTCCAACCTGCCTTCCTCCCCCAAGAACAGTTATTCTAACCCATTCATCTACTTTTTCAGGCGACCATTCTTTGTAGATTTTTTGTCCTATTTTATTCAAAAACCTTCTTCTATAAGTATTGTTTGCATAAAGAACCTCTCTTATATTGTCAGTTATTTTGCTTTTTATAGAAGCGCTTCTCTGAACTTGAGGAGTCCATAATGTGCTTTTTTTTATTTCTTCTATAATTGAACCTTGCTTTCCTATAACTAGTCCTGGTTTTTTAGCTTCAATAATAACAATACTTCTATGATAATCAAAAATAATATTAGTAATTTCAGCTTCTTCTGGCACGAGTTTTTTAATTTGTTTTTCAACTTTTTCCTGTTCAGGAAGAATCTTTTGATCAGCTCTTAACTCAATTCTTTTTTTTAATTCATTAACAATCTCTTTTATTTTTGATTCTCCTTCTTTTAGAAATTTTTCATTATCTGTGTAAACAACTATGTTTGCGCCTTCAAAACTAGTATCAGTAATACTTTCTCCTTTTAATTTATCTTTAATTGTTTTTAAAATATCCATTTTAAAGAGTATTAATTAACTTGTAAAAATAATGTCTTATTTAATCCTCTGTAAAACTAGGTTTTATTTTTTGACCTACTACTTTTTTAATTCCATCTTTTGTTATTGTATAGATGTCTATTCCGTAGCCACTTCCAGTATCTCTTTGAGTAGAGGACTTTAATGCTTCTTTTGCTAATTCTACTCCTTGTTTTACAGTCATATCTGGTTTATATTCTCTCTCAAGTAAACCTAAGACATAAGGCATTCCTGAACCAAAATTAGCATCATAGTCTTTAACAGGATAAACACCTCCTGCAGGTTCAATTGTATATAATTCAACTGAACCATCTTCATTATATCCTGCAACTAAAGTTCCTACAATGCTTGGAATTGGAGATAACTGCCTTATAGAAGAATAAGTAATTGAACCAGTTAAATTAGCTGCTTGTTTAACAGTCGGCCTGCTTCGGGATTTTAATTCTTTAAGTTTTAATTCTGCTGCAATGAGTTTTCCAAGTCTTTGAGCATCTGCTGCTCCTCCTGTCCATGACGCTACTAAATAATCATTGATTTGCACAACTTTTGGAGTATTTTTACTCATAACAATATTTCCAGCTGTGACCTGCCTGTCTGCAGCCATTACTATTCCATCCTTGCAAACAATTCCAAGGACAGTTGTGCCTGTCTTAAGAATTGAATTTTTTAATTCACTATCCATTTTGTTGTCAAGAATCATCTAATAGTTTATTAGAATCTTAATTTCTAGAGAAAATGAGATTTATAAGTTTTTCGGATTATCTGTGGAAAATCAATTAAACGCCAATTGACTTTTCAAAACAAAACGATTGAAACATTTAAAAAAGAAATTAATCTAAATAAATTGTAAGGGGCACTAGCTCAGCGGGAGAGCACATGACTGAAGATCATGGTGTGCTGGGTTCGACTCCCAGGTGCCCCATTTTAAGATGCTGGATTGTGAACCTGTTAGAGGTTTTCATCTCGAAGAGGGTTGCTAGATTGTGAAAACCCGCTGGAGGTTTTCATTCAAAACATTTATAAAAATAAATTTCATTGAAAGAATATGGCTAAAGAAAATCAAGAAAAAGGGGTTGCTTATATCTTAGGAATTGTAAGCTTGGCTCTAGCTTTTTTTCAGCCTTTGCCTGCAATAATAATTGGAATTGTTGGATTAGTGCAGAATAAAAAAGAAAAATCAAAAATTGCTAAAACACTCAATGTTCTTGGAATTGTTGTTGGAGTAATTGTTTTAGCTATAACTATTGGTTTAACAGTGTATTACATGTCAAAAGGAACAAGCTTCCCAACTTATTAAATCCATTAAACCCCAACTATAAAATGCGAAATTTGAAAAACAAAAAAGCAGCTATGGAATTAACTATGGGTACAATGGTTACAATGGTATTATTAATTGCTGCTCTGATTTTCGGAGGAGTTCTTGTTCAAAAAATATTTTTCAGCGCAAGCACTAGTTTAGATTCTATTGACGAATCAGTTAAAAGTGAGATAAGCAAATTATTTTCAGAAGATACAAATAAAAAAATTATCATTTACCCTCCTTCCAGAACAATTACTTTAAAAAAAGGAGATAGAGGAAAGGGTTTTGCATTATCAATAAGAAATACAGAAACTCAAGCAGATACTTTCACTTATACAATTAAAGCTATTGAAACAGACTGCCCTTCAAGTTTAAGTGTCGAGCAAGCTGATAGTTTTTTAGGGTTGGGAAAAACAGGAAGTGTTCAAATCAGTGCAGGAGATATAATGGAAAGTCCTACATTAGTTACCTTTAATATTCCTGAAACAGCCCCTCCTTGCTCTATTAAATACAGTGTAATTATGAAGAAAGGAAGTGAACTTTATGGTTCAAGTGTAGATGTTATTCTTAACATTGAATCTGATTAAATTTTGAAAATTAACTAATTTTTTAAATCTGTTTTTCTTAAGAAAAGTATGTTAAAAGTTTATAACACCTTAACAAGAAAAAAAGAAATTTTCAAGCCATTAAAAGATAAAAAGGTTGGCATGTATGTATGCGGACCTACAATATACAATTATGTTCATATAGGAAATTTAAGAGCATATATTTTTGCAGATATTTTAAGAAGATATTTAGAATTTAAGGGGTTTAAGGTCAAAGAGGTTATGAATTTAACAGACGTGGATGATAAAACAATAAAAGGCAGTCAAGAACAAGGGGAAACATTAAGGAAATTTACAGAAAAATACGAAAAAGCTTTTTTAAAAGATATTTCAGCTTTGAATATAAAAAAACCAGAAGTTATGCCAAGAGCAACAGAACATATTAAGGAGATGGTTGCTATAATTAAAAAACTTCTTGATAAAGGAATAGCATATAAAACTAAAGACGGCATTTATTTCTCAATTAATAAATTCAAGGATTACGGGAAGTTATCCAAGATTAAACTTAAAGAATTAAAAGCAGGGGCAAGTGAAAGAGTTTTAAAAGATGAATATGACAAAAAATCAGTCAATGATTTTGCATTGTGGAAGTTTTACACAAAAGAAGACGGCAATGTTTTTTGGAATACAGAACTAGGCAAAGGCAGACCAGGATGGCACATTGAATGTTCAGCTATGTCTACAAAATATCTTGGAAAGAGTTTTGATATTCATACAGGAGGGATTGATTTGATATTTCCTCATCATGAAAATGAAATAGCTCAGAGTGAAGCTGCTTTTGAAAAACCTTTTGTGAAATACTGGATGCATAATGAATGGGTTTTAGTTGATGGAAAAAAAATGTCTAAAAGTTTAGGGAATTTTTACAAATTAAAAGACATCACTGAAAAAGGGTTTTCTCCTCTTGATTTAAGATATTTATTTTTAACTAAAAATTACAGAGAAAAAATAAACTTCACTTGGAAAGCTCTTAAAACTTCTCAAACATCCCTTCAAAGATTAAAAAATATTATTCAGAGTTTAAAAGACGATAAAAAAACCAATCAAGAGTATTTAAAAAAATTTGAAAAAGCAATGGATGATGATTTGAACACTCCTAAAGCTTTACAAGTTGTTTGGAATTTTGTCAGAGATAAAAAAGCTGTTGGAAAAATCAACACTCTGAAAAAAATAGATTTAGTTTTAGGATTAGATCTTTTTAAAAAAGAAGAAATTAAAATACCTGAAAAAGTTAAAGAACTAGTAGCTGAAAGAGAGTCTGCAAGAAAAGAAAAAAATTGGGAAAAAGCAGATTCTTTAAGAGAAGAGATTAAAAAATTAGGATACAGAGTTGATGATACAGAGGAAGGACCTAAAATAAAACCATTAACTTAATAAGAAAAGAGTGTCAAGAATATTACATAAAAGAAATGAAAAAACTTTCTGCAGAAAGTGAAGAGAATAAAAATAGGAAAATAATTTAAAGACAACAATTAAAATAACATTGTAAAAAGAGGTAAAATAGGTAAAATGAAAGACTTTATTGATTTATATTACAAGCCTGAAAAAACAGATTTAGTTGTTCAATACAAAGTAACTCCATCAAGAGGATATACTCTTAAAAAAGTTGCTTCAATGATTGCAGGAGAAAGCAGTATTGGAACATGGACAGATGTTAAAACAATGAAAAAAGAAATAAGAGAGAAACTTTCTCCAAAGGTTTTTTACTTGAATAAAAAAGAAAAGAGAATAAAAATTGCTTATCCTGTTGAACTCTTTGAATTAGGAAATCTTCCTGGAATAATGTCTAGTATAGGAGGAAATATTTATGGAATGAAAGCTGTAAGTAAGTTGTTATTAGAAGATGTCTCACTTCCAAAAAAAATTCTTTATAGTTTTAAAGGACCTAGATTTGGAGTTAAAGGCTTAAGGAGAATGTTTAAAATAAAAAAAAGACCTTTTGTTGGAACTATTGTAAAACCAAAAGTAGGATTGCAACCAGGAGAACATTCAATAGTTGCTTTTGAATCCTGGGCAGGGGGATGCGATTTTGTCAAAGATGATGAAAATCTCACTAGCCAGAAATTCAATAAATTCAAGGAAAGATTTCTAAAAACCATTAAGATAAAGGAAAAAGTTGAAAAAAGAACAGGAGAGAGAAAAGCTTATCTTGTTAATTGCACAGCTGAAACAAAAGAAATGCTGAAAAGAATAAAATTTGTAGAAGAAAACGGAGGAAATTATATTATGTTAGATATAATAACTCTCGGCTGGGGGGCATTGCAGACTGCCAGAGATTTCACTAAACTTCCTATTCATGCTCACAGAGCAGGACACGCTATGTTTGATAGAATTAAAAATCACGGCATGACAATGGAAGTAATAGCTCAATTATCTAGAATGATTGGAGCAGATACTCTGCATATAGGAGCTATATTCGGAAAAATGACAGGAGATAAAAAAGAGATACTCCACATTGAACAAGAAATTGAACATCCTGCCACAAAACAAACAAAAAAATATTTGCAGCAGAAATGGTATAAAATAAAACCAGTTATGGCTGTTGCATCTGGAGGAGTTTATCCAGGAATAGTCCCAAAAATAATCAAAGCAATGGATAATGATATTGTGATTCAGGCAGGAGGAGGAATTCATGGGCATCCTAATGGAACAATGTCTGGAGCTTTAGCAATGAGGCAGGCAATTGATGCTGTAATGAAAGGCATTTCTTTAAGAGAGTATTCAAAAAACCATTTTGAATTAAAAGATGCCTTGAAGAAGTGGGGCTTCTAAAATGATTACAGTAAAAGATTTTATTCTAGATTATTTTAAAAAATATAAAAAAGAGATAAGTCTCATTATTTTTCTTGGAATTTTAGGAGCAGGTTTAGGAGCAATAATTCCTTATTTATACGGAAGATTATTTGATTTAGCTATAAACCCCAGCAGTCCTGTGAATATTCTTTTAGGATTAATTGGTATTTGGTTTATTTTAAGTATTATTTCTAATTACATTAATAACAAAGTAGGATTGCTTGGATTTTTAGTTGGTTCTAAAATGGGATTTGAAGCAGAAGTAGAATCTTACGGGCATTTTCTTACTCTTCCAATTTCTTTTCACAAAAAACAAAAAAGAGGAGAAATTCTAAATAAAATAGCAAGAGGAACTTGGAATCTGCAATCATTAGTTGAAATAATATCTGAAGTTCTTCCTCAGTTTTTAATGTTTATATTATCAATGATTGCTATGTTTATCGTAAAATGGAGTCTAGCCTTAATATTAGTTCCTTTTTTTATTATATATTCTACAATTACTATTAAAAAAACAAAGGAATTATTAAAACTTCAGAAACAGGAAAATAAAGCATTTGAAAAACACTATGGAGAAGTTTATGGTAAATTGTATAATGTCTATGCTGTAAAAAACTTTGCAATGGAAGAAAGAGAAAAAGAAAACTTCTTTAAATCATTAATTAAAAAATTACTTCCTATATTCACAAAAAATCAAAAAAAATGGAACTCTCTCTCAATCACTCAAGACATACTATTTAGCTTAAGTTATGTGACAGTGTTAGGGGGAGCGATTTTATTTTTAAAAAAATCCCTAATAAGTCCAGGAGAGTTTATCATGTTTTTTGGGTATATTCAATTAGCTTTTTCTCCTTTCAGGAGACTTTCATCTGTTTATAGAAGATATAAACGTGCATATGTTGGAATAAAAAGGGTTATTAATCTAAAAAATTTAGTGCCAGAGGCAATGAAACATGGAAATAAAAAAATAGAAAATGTGAAAGGGGAAATAATTTTTGATGATGTTGATTTTGCTTATGGAAAAAATAAAGAAGTTTTAAAGAATATAAATCTTAAAATAAATCCTGGAGAAAGTATTGCGCTTGTAGGTAAAAGCGGTGTTGGAAAAACTACTTTGTCAGAATTGATTCTTGGGTATTATAAACCAAAAAAAGGAAAAATTTATCTTGATGGAATAGAAATCTCGAAACTGGATTTAAAATGGTTGAGAAAGCAAATTGCAATTGTTCCTCAAGACATTACATTATTTAATGATACAATTCTAAATAATTTAAAATATTCTAACCCAAAAGCTACAATAAAAGAAGTCATAAAAGCGACAAAAGAAGCTGACATACATGATTTTATTATGAGATTACCTAAGAAATACAATACTATTGTTGGAGAAGAAGGAGTAAAACTCTCCATGGGGCAAAGGCAAAGAGTTGCAATAGCAATGGCATTTTTAAAAAACCCAAAAATTTTAATTCTCGATGAACCAACATCTGCTTTAGATGCTGAATCAGAAAAAAAAGTTAAAGAGAGTATCGAAAGATTAATTAAGAAAAGAACAACCATTATTATTGCTCATAGATTTTCAACAGTGAGAAACGTAGATAAGATTGTTGTTTTAAAAAATGGCAGAATCTCTGAAATAGGAAATCATAGAGAGCTTATGGCAAAAAAAGGAGTTTATTATAATCTTTATAGCTTACAAAGGGGGTTAGAATGAAATACAGAAAAGGTGTTTTTATTCTTATGTACACAAAAACCAACAAAGGAATTAAATATCTTATTTTAAAGAGAAAACTTCACTGGAAGGGATGGGAGTTTTCAAAAGGAGGAATAGAAAATAAAGAACCTATCTTAAAAACAGTGAAGAGGGAATTAAAAGAAGAAACAGGAATCAGTGATTTTTTATGGATTAAGAAATTTAATTTTTCTGGAAAATACAAATATGAAAAAGAACTCTCAGACAGAGAAGGAATAATCGGGCAGACATTTGAAGCTCTTTATGCTGTGAGAGTAAGCCCTGAAAAAATGAGAATAAAAATAGATAAAAAAGAACATTCTTCTTACCAATGGGTTGATTACAAGACAGCTTTAAACATGTTAACTTGGAAAAATCAAAAAGAATCATTGAAAATTGTAAAAAAATGGCTTGATAAAATGAAATTTAGAGAAATTATCTTGAAAGATAATGTAATTCTTATGGGAAGAAATGAAAAAGAAAATGAAATACTAGTTAAGGAGTTTTTAGGAAAAGATAATCTAATAATGCATACTGCTGCTAAAGGAAGTCCTTTTTGCGTGGCTTTGAAAAAACCTTCTTTAAAAGACAAAAAACAAATGGCGGTTCTATGTGCTGCTTACAGCCAGGATTGGAGAAACAACAAACAGGATGTTGAAGTGCATGTTTTTACAGGGAAAGATGTTTATAAAAGAAAAAGCATGAAAACAGGAACCTTTGGAGTTAAAAACTTTAAAATTATAACAGCTAAAAAACAGGATATTGAAAAATGGAGAAAAAATCAATAGGCAAGCTTCAGATAGGAAAACAAGGAGTAACAGAAAATTTTATTCTTGCTATTAAAAACATGTTTAAAACCCACAAAAATGTAAAGATTTCTGTTTTAAAATCTGCTCGTGGAGAAGGAAAACAAGGAAAACACGATGTTGAAAAAATCAAAAATAAAATACTGGAAAAACTTGAAAAAAATTTCACAGCTAAAATAATCGGCTTCACAATTAATATAAAAAAGTGGAGAAAGGCTAAGAGGTGATTAAAAAGGACAGAAATCTAATTTATATGTTTCAGTTTTAAATTCTATCTTTTAAATAAGCTATCATTTTAATCTTTCTTCAAGAATGCTTTTTAATTTAGAAATAATTTGCAAAATAGTAGTTTCTCTATTTTCTAAATAAAATGGGTTTATTTGTTTGCCTTCATAAAAACTTTTGTTTCTCTTAATTCTTAAGTCTTGAATAAGATTTAATTCATATTCTGTAATGAATTTATTTTCAAATAAAAAATCAATTAACTCTTTATGGGCGCCTTCTCCAGTAGCTTTAATGCCTTGGGTTAATGCTAAAGCTGTGGCAAGTTCTTTTATAACTTCATAATACGATTCGATTTTTCCAGTTGGAAATTTATCAAAATTAACAGAATTAATAAAAGATTCTCTATCCTGAGCAATTTGTAAAAGTGATTTTGCTTTTTCTCTATCTGGAGTAATTTTAATTATCATATTGCCTTAAAATAGCCTTTTAAAACAATGCCATTTACAAGATTATTTTTAAGTTCATTTGGAATTTTTTCAGGGATTGATTCAAACATTAAATGGATTTTTTTGTTAAGTTTTTTTTCATATTTTTCTAAATCAATTTTTTTCTCTTTTCCAATTATAAAGATATCAATATCAGAATTTTCTATTGATTCACCTTTTGCATAGCTTCCATAAAGGATTATTGCTTCTGGAGAAAGCTTTTCCCATATATAATCAATAACTCCTGAATCATGTAATTCATATAATATGCTTAATTTTTTATAAAATATAAAATCAGGATTGTCTCTTTCTGCTTTATAAAAAGGTATTCCTCTTTTTTCATATCTTCTAATTAACCCTTCTTTTTCAAATTCTTTAAGATAATTGGAAACTGAGAGAGGAGCTAATTTGCTAAGTCTGCTTAATTCTCTCAGACGAAAACTTTCAGTAGGAGAATCAAGAAAAATTTTCAATATCATATATCTATTATATTTTTTTAACATTTGTTATATTTATTTTACAATTGTTATAATATTATAACAATTCTATTTAAAGTTTTCGGTTCTAATCAAATTAGAGAAATTGAAGTTTTGTATTCAAAGTAATTTTTACGCTATAAAGCAATTAAAAATCAAAAACATTTATAAACTAATAATCTCAAGTTAATTAAGGTTAAACCTGTTTTCACAGGTTCTAATTCCGAAAGGAATGCCTACTTAAAATTAACAATAAACGAATACAACAAAATGAATCCGGTTTTTGAAATGGATGCTCAAGAATATAATAAAAAATTAGCTGAAGCTTTAAAAAAAATTCCTGAAATTAAAGAACCTGAATGGGCTCAATACGTAAAATCCTCTCCTAGTAAAGAAAGGCCAATAGAAGATAAAGATTTCTGGTATAAAAGAACTGCAAGCATACTAAGACAGATCTACAAAAAAGGAATTGTTGGGGTTAATAGATTAAGAACAAAATACGGAAGCAAGAAAAATAGAGGATTTAAACCAGAAGAATTCAGAAAAGCTTCTGGAAAAATTATTAGGACAATTCTTCAGCAAACAGATTCTGCAGGTTTAACTGAAATTGCTAAAGAAATTAAAGGAGTTAGAAGCAGAAAACCAGGAAGACAATTAACTGCTAAAGGCAAAAAATTAATGGAGGAGATAAAATAATACAATGGGAATTAAAAATCCGCAAAAAAAAGCAAGGCTTGCAAAGCAAGGAAGAAGAACAAAATGGGCTCCAGTATGGGCAGTATTAAAGAAATTTGGAATTGGAAAAAGAATTGGTTCTCCTGCTATGACAAGGCATAGAAGAAGCTGGAGAAGAACTAAACTTCATATTAAACCAAGAAAAATTAAAAAACCACATTTAGCATAAACTCAAAATGACTGAAAAAACTGAAAAAAAACCTGCTGAAAAAAACAATAAAGAAGAAGTAAAGGAAACTAAAAATAAATCTGAATCTGAAACTAAGATTAATGAATCAGAAAAAAAAGAAGCAGAAAAATCCAAAGAAAAAGAAATAGAAAAGGCTATTGAAAAATCCATTGAAGAAGAAATAAAAAAACCAAAACCTGAATCTAAAAAGACTGAAACTAAGGAAGTTAAAGAGTTTAAAGAATTTACTATTCCTTTAAGAAAAAAATGCAAGGTTGTTCCTAGATACAAAAAAACAAACAAAGCTGTTAAAACAATTAAAGAATTTATTGTCAGACATATGAAAATCAGAGACAGAGATTTAAGAAAAGTCAAGATTGATAGTTATTTAAATGAATTTTTATGGAGCAGAGGAATAAGAAATCCTCTCCATAAAATTAAAGTCAAGGCTTATATGGAAGGAGAATTTGCAAGAGTTGAACTTGCAGAAATGCCAAAAAAACTGCAAGCCAAGAAATTAAGAGAGGAAAAAAGAGAAAAAATTGCAGAAACTGGAAAAGTAAAGCTTTCAAAAGAGAAAAAAGAACCTGAAAAAGAAAAAGAAGAGAAAAAAGAATTTGAAGAGAAAAAAGCATCAGTTGTAGAAGCAGGAAAAGAACTTGAAAAAGCAGAACATAAGCAAGCAAAACACACTTCTAAAAAAGCTGAGAAATCTCCTGTTGTGCAAAGAAAAGCTTTAGCAAGGTAATTGTATTTAAAATTTCTTTTTATATCTGTTTTCGTCACGTTTGCAACGTCTGGAAATTGTTTCTTTCCAAACTTTATCTAAATCAATATTATGAGAATTTGCTAAACATATTAATGCAAACATTATATCGCAAATTTCTTCTCCTAAACCTTTTATTGAATCTGCTTGTTTTTTTACTCTTCCTCCATACATATTATTTAAATTCCTAGCAAGTTCTCCTGTTTCTTCTGAAATCTGCGCCATTATTGAAAGAGGAGGCCAATAAGCTGGATCAAACTGCTGAACCCAGTTATCAACTTCTATTTGCATTTCTCTTAATGAAATAAAATCCATGCCATTTATCATTAAGATAAATATATAAATTTATATGAAATTTTTTAATTATGTTGAAGAATTTAATTAAAGATTTAAAAAAAGCATCAGACAAGCAACAAGCTGAAATTCTGAAAAAATTTTTCAAGACAGGAAAAGGCCAATATGGAGAAGGAGACACTTTCTTAGGAGTCAGGGTTCCTGTTCAAAGAAAAATCTGCAAAAAATACAATAATTTAACTCTAAATGATATTCAAAATTTACTTAATTCAAGAATTCATGAACATAGACTATGCGGGTTGATTGTTCTTATTGAAAAATTCAAAAAATCTAAAGAAAAAGAAAAAAAGAAACTTGTAAAATTTTATTTAAAGAACACTAAAAAAATCAACAATTGGGATTTAGTTGATTTAAGTGCTCCTATAATTCTCGGAGATTATTTATTGAATAAGAAAAAAGAAAAAAAGATTCTTTACAAGCTGGCGAAATCCAAAAATTTATGGGAAAAAAGAATTTCTATTATTTCAACCTACACTTTCATTAAAAATAATCATTTAAAAGACCCTATAAAAATTTCTGAAATTTTAATAAAAGATGAAAATTCAAAACATGATTTGATTCATAAAGCAGTTGGATGGATGTTGAGGGAGATAGGCAAGAAAAACCGAAAAATTTTAGAAGACTTCATACAAAAAAATTATAAAAATATTCCAAGAGTTACTTTAAGATATTCAATAGAAAAATTTCCTGAAAATAAAAGAAAGAAATACCTTAAAGGAGAATGGCAGAAAAAGACTCAATAAATCTGGAAGAGATAAAAAAGAATAAAACAATAAAAGAACTTTTGGAATTTGGAATTATAAATATTGACAAACCTTCTGGTCCGACTAGTTTTAGTGTTTCAGAATTTGTAATGAAAAAACTCAAACTTAGAAAAACAAGTCACTTCGGAACTCTTGATCCTAAGGTTACAGGAGTTCTGCCGATTGCGCTGAATAGAGCATGCAAATTAACAGGATATTTTCTCGGAGAAGACAAAGAATATGTAGGAATTATGAGAATTCATAAACCAATAAAAAAGAGTGAAATTCAAAAAGTTATTGATGAAAAATTCATTGGAAAAATCTCACAAATGCCTCCTGTTAAATCAAGAGTAAAAAGGCAAATAAGAAAAAGAGAAATCAAAAAATTTGAATTAATTGAACAGAGTGAAGATTTAAGGGATATTTTATTCAAGGCAGAGGTTGAGGGTGGAACTTACATTAGAAAATTAATTCATGATTTAGGAGAGGAAATGAGAATAGGAATGCATATGCTTGAATTGAGAAGAACAAAGGCAGGAGTTTTTTCTGAAGAAGGCGAGTATCCTTGTGTGACTTTATATGATTTTGAAAAAGCAGTTGATGAATATGAAAAAGGAAATGAAGAATTATTAAGAAAAATAATTATTCCAGCTGAAATTGTCTCTAAGATTTATCCAATTGTAAGAGTTAAAAAAGAATCCTCAGAAAAAATCCTTCATGGAAAACCAATTTATCATTCTGAAATTTCTGAAGAAGAAAAAGAAAAAGTTTTTGAGACAGGAAAAATAATCAGTGTTTTTTCTGACAACAAGTTCATTGGAATTTTTGAAGTTATAAATGCTCCGAATGTATTCGCTAAACCGAGGTTTGTTTTACAGCCAATATAAGACAGGTTTAAATAACACACTTATTTACTAATAAAATGAGGCATTTTATATACTTTTCAAGCACTGCAGTTACTTCTGGAGGAGCTTTACGAAAAAGAGATTTAATGAAAGCTGGAAGAATGGATATAGCAATTCATTCAATCATCCAAGGACTATTTCTTTCACACAACATAAGAGAAAATGTTGTATTTCATTTAATTTTTTATGGAATGCCAGATCCTCCAAAACACATTGAAATTCACGGACATAAGAAATTAGAAATAACTAAAAAAAATGTAGCAAAATTAATTCAAAAAATTCTTTACAAATTCAAAGAAGGAGAAAAAACAGAAGTTCTTCCTGGATGTTTCATTGAAAGAAAAAGTTTCTTAAAAGTGATTGAAGAACTCTCTCAAAACAACAGGATTTTTGTTCTTGATAAAAAAGGAAAAGACATAAGAAAAGCAAATCTAACTAAAAATTCTGTTTTTGTTATAGGAGATCATAAAGGACTGCCGAAAAAAGAACTTAAAAGATTAAAAGAAATTGCAGAATTTATTTCAATAGGCAATAAAACATATTTTGCAAGCCAGACAATAGCAGTTGTTAATAATGAATTAGACAGGAGAAATCTGTAAGAGGACTTAAAACTAAGTTTGAGTAACATAAGATATACAAAACTTTAATAATCTAAAAATATTTTATTGTTTATGAAAAAGTCAGTAAGGTTATACATAAGCGGAATAGTCCAGGGAATTTTTTTCAGAAGTTTCATAAAAACCAACGCAGAAAGATATAATGTTAAAGGTTTTACAAGAAATTTAGAGGATGGAAGAGTAGAGGTTTTTTTAGAAGGTAATTCTGAAGATGTAAATAAAATGATTGAATTATGCAAAAAAGGTCCAAAACATGCTCAAATCAAAAAAGTAGAAATCAAACCTGAAAAATTTCAGGGTTTTAAAAATTTCAAAATTCTTCATATTTAATTAATTGCAAAGATGATATATACAAATTCTGATGGGGGTGCTAGAGGAAATCCAGGGCCAGGAGCTATTGGAGTTATAATTAGAAAAGACGGCAATATTTTGACTAAATACAGCAATTATATTGGAGCAAGAGTCACTAATAATACTGCTGAATATGAAGCTTTGATTAAAGCGTTAGAATTAGCTTTAAAATTCGGAAAAGAAGTTACATGCATTCTTGATTCTGAACTTATTGTAAAACAAATGCTTGGAGAATACAGAGTAAAAAGCCCTCATTTGAGAGAATTATTTTTAAAAGCCCAGAAAATTCAAGATAAATTCAACAAAGTTAGATACTTACATGCAAGAAGATATGATAAATTTCAAATCATGGCAGATGAACTTGTAAATCAAGAATTAAATAAAAGAGGTTTTAGGAAGTATTATAAAAGGTAAAAAATATGAAATATTAAAATGGGGCGTGAAGAACAAATAATCCAAGAAAGGCTAAGAAAATTAAAAGAATTAAAGAGTAAAGGAATTAATCCTTATCCTCATAAATTTGAAAAAAAGCAGAGTATTTTAGAGTGTTTAAAGTCAAAGATAAAAACAAAAGTTAAAACTGCTGGAAGATTAATGACAAAAAGAGACATTGGAAAAATAGCTTTTTGTGATTTACAAGATTATTCAGGAAAAATACAAATAGTCTTTCAGAAAACAAAAACTCCAGAAGAAACATTTGAATTTTTTAAAAAATACATTGATGTTGGAGATATTTTGGGAGTAGAAGGAGAAGTCTTTAAAACAAAAACAAATCAAATTTCTATACTAGTAAATAAAATATGGATTTTATCTAAAAGCATCAAGCCTCTTCCTGAAAAGTGGCACGGCTTAAAAGATAAAGAAGAAAGATACAGAAAAAGATATTTGGACTTAATTATGAATCCTGAAGTTAAGAAAGTTTTTGATAAAAGAGCTGAAATAATTTCTGCAATAAGAGAATTTTTAAGTAAAAAAGGTTTTGAAGAAGTTGAGACTCCAATTCTGCAGACTCTTTATGGAGGAGCTGAAGCAGACCCTTTTGTCACTAAATTAAATGCCTTGAATATGAAACTTTATCTTTCTATTTCTCCAGAGATATTTTTAAAAAAATTATTAGTAGGAGGATTTGAAAAAGTTTACACTATATGTAAAAATTTTAGAAATGAAGGAATTGACAAGCATCATAATCCTGAATTTACAATGATGGAAATTTATGCTTCTTACTGGGATTATAATGATGTTAAAAAAATGACAGAACAAATGATTGAAATGCTTGCAAAGAAAATAACTGGAAAAACTAAAATAAAATATCAAAGTAAAGAAATAAATTTCAAAGCTCCTTATAAAGCACTAGAAATAGAAGATGCTGTTAAAAAATTCTGCAAAATAGATCCTTGTGATGAAAAGGCAGTTTTAAAGGAAGCTAAGAAATTAGGATTTGAGGGAACCACTAGAGATGAAGCTATACAATTTTTATTTGATGAAAAAGTAGAACCTAATTTAATTCAGCCTACATTTATTATTGATTATCCTAAATCTCTTTGTCCATTGACAAAAGAACATAGAATTGATCCTAAAAAAGTTGAGAGATTTGAATTATTTGTTAATGGAATGGAGCTTGCTAATGCTTATACTGAATTAAATGATCCTATTGAACAAGAAAAAAGACTTAAAGAACAAATTGAAAAAAGAAAGAAATCTGAAAAATTCAAAGCGCATTTAGAGGCTAATAAATTGGATGTTGATTTTATAAATGCAATGAAGCATGGAATGCCTCCTGCAGGAGGAGTTGGAATAGGAATAGATAGATTAGTTATGCTTTTGACAGGACAAGATTCAATTAGAGATGTTATATTGTTTCCTTTCATGAAACCTGAAAAATAAAAATGATTGCTCGGAGGTTAAAATGGCTTTAATTGTAAAATCAAATATAAAAAAAGTTGTGAGAGAATTAGACAAAGAAAATAAAATAACAAGTGTTGCTGAAGAAGTTGGAATGGCTTTAGAAAAAAAAGTTGAAGAAGTTCTGCTTAAGGCGATTGAAAGAGCTAAAGCTAATGGAAGAAGAACTCTTCAAGCAAGAGACTTGTAATAAGATTATAATAAGATTAGAAAAAATTAGAAGTAATATATTTGTAAATTATAAAAATTAATTAAAAGAATTCAAAAGAATGTCTAAAAAAAATTCTAATAAAAAAGAGGTAAAAAGAAAAAAAGAAACAAAAGCAAAACATAATTTTTCAAAACAAGGAAAGAAAAATCGTTCTGCAGGAAGAAGATTTGAATTAAAAGTAAGAAAAGATTTAGAATTGAAAGGTTATATTGTAGATAAATGGACTAACACAGTTGAATTTACAAATGGAAAAGGCAGAATTATTCCTGCAAAAAGAAAATACAATCCTTTTTTAAGAGCTTTATCTATTGGAACAGGTTTTCCTGATTTTATAGCTTTAAAAATTCCAAAAAAAGGAAGAAAAGAAATTATAGGAATAGAAGTTAAGAAAAACGGGTATTTAACTAAAGAAGAAAAAGATAAATGTAGATTTTATCTTCAATTAGGGCTTTTTTCTAAGATACTTATTGCAAAGGCTGTCAAAAATGGAAGAAGTATTAATATAGAATATATTGATTTCAAAAAAAAGTATGAATAAACTAACGAATAAACTAATAACGAATAAATTAACATTATTTAAATTAAAATCAGCAATTAGATTAATTATTTGCCTTGTTGTTTGTATTGCCTGCATTATTTTCATAAAATTAATTTCTGCTAAATGTCAAGAAGGACAAATCAACATAAACACTGCTTCTGCTGAAGAATTAGATTTAATAAAATGGATTGGAGAAGCAACTGCTCAAGAAATAATTACTTACAGGCAAGACACTATGTTTAAATCTGTTGATGATTTAATTAATATTTATGGAATTGGAGAAAGCAAATTAAATGACATTAAAGAACAAGGATTAGCATGCGTGGATGTAAATACTGCAGACAGAATAAATACAGAAAAGATTGATTCTAGCTTGAATAAAACAAATTATGAAATAAATTATTCAATTGTTAAAAATCAAAAAAATGAAAATGAATTAGAAAAAACTGAAAAAATAATTCTTAAACCAAATCCAAAAAATATAAAAAGCAACAGCATCATTAAAAGACTAACAAGTAATACATTATACAGCTTAGGGCTTTTTTCAATAATTATAATGTTTTTACTTGTGCTAAGATTTAATAAATTAAGAAAATACAAAAATGAGTTCAGATAATCAAGAAATAAAAGTTATGTTTATACTAGAGGCATTAGGAAGACCTGCAGAACATTTAAAGGAATTTCTTGAAAAAATTGTTGAAAAAATAGATTCAGAAAAAGGAGTTAAAATCACAGATAAAAAAATTAATGAACCTGTTCCTCTTAAAAATAAAAAAGATTTTTTTACTACGTTCGCAGAACTTGAATTAGAAGTTAAAGATATTCATCTGCTTGCTGCATTGGTTTTCAAATACATGCCAGCTCATATTGACATTATATATCCTGAAAACTTTATAGTAAGGAATAATGATTTCACTATGTTCTTCAATGAATTAACAAGAAGACTTCATGGATATGATGAAATTGCAAGAATTCTGCAGATAGAAAAAGTAAAATTAGAAAAAAAACTTAGTGAATTACTTAAAGAGTCAAAGTTTTCTAAAAAGAGTCCTGAAAAGTCTGAAGAATAATCGCATGTAATAAAATCAACAAAAATTATTTCTTTTTCTGAGCTATTTTTAATAAATTAATTTTAACAGATTTGGTTTTTTTGTATTTAGTTAAAATCCAATACACCACAACAATTACTATTAAAAAAATAATCCATCCAATTATTTTTGTGAATGGTTTTTTAGAAGGAACGCATTTCCCAATGCAGCAGAATTGATTTTTTGCAAAAACATAATCTCCTAAACACTCCTCGCCTTCTTTACAAACATTCCCTTTAATTTCCTCGCAAGTGTCTGTTGTAGATAAATCTTGTTGCTGTTCTTCTGGGATTTCATAATCTTTTTCAACAGTTATAGAAACTTTAATTGAGTCTGAAACTCCTTCTGCTGTTGAAACACTTATTCTTCCTTGAAGAGTTTTTTCTCCTCCTGAAACAATGTTTAAAGTAAGATGAGCATTATCCTGAGGAAGAATTTGTCCAAAAGAATCTTCTGATAGAGTTGCATAAGGTTTTAAGGAATCATCTAACGTAACTTTAATGTCATTAAGCCTTCCTGTTCCTGTGTTGTATATATAAATTAATTTTGTTAAATTTGAATTTGTTGGAAGAATTATGTTTAATTCAGGAGGAGCTATATCTAAATCAAAAATTTTTCCTTCTTTAGTCTGAACATCAATGAAAATATTTACAGGAATTTCATAAGAAAGATTTCCTGAAGAAAAGCTTATTAATTTAAGGCTGGATTCAACTCCTGAAGCTAGATTAAATTCAATTTTTTTTGTTCCTGGATTTAATTCAATAGAGTATTCTTTATTGTCTTCATAATTTTCAATTCCTCCTTCTTGACCAGAAAGAGTATTTATTTTTAACAAAACATTTATTTTTTTATCTAAAAGATTATCAAGAGTAATTGAAAAATCTTCATTAGTTGAAATAAACCCTTTATCAATTGAAAAATCAGCAAGTTCCTCGCTGATTGTGAAATTTTTTATTAAAGGACTGTCAGTGAATTGCCCTTCTTGTTTATATTCAATATCATCTATAACAATAGAGTAATTTCCAGGGAATTTTCCAATTAGAGGCGCGAAAATGTAATAATTGTCTCCAATTTTAGAAACTTCATGATCAAATGCAACTCTTACGTGTCCTCTAAAAAATTCTATATTCTCTTTAAGAGGAGGTTTTGAAAATTGTCCTGATAATTCAGCAATAAAAGCTTCTCCTTTTTTATATTCTGATTTAACTTTAAATTCTACAGCTGACGCAAAAGACAGAGTCAGAATTAATAAAATACATGTAATTAAAATTATTTTTTTCATAGAAAATATTAGAAAATATCATTAATAAATTTTAGTATTTTAAGGTTAATTTATTTTTTCACCATATCTTTTAATTTTTCTAAAACTTCATCTACTTCTTCAATAGCATCAATATTAGCAGAACCTTTTTGCCCCTTAGGAAAAATTCCTGGCTTTGCTCCTGAAGCTCTTGGGGTTAAAGAAACAGGACGTCTTCTTACAAATGGCGGAGCAGGAGGAGTTCCTGGACGCCTTGGGAATCTTCCTGTGACTTGTCCTTCACCAGGTTTTGATTTAAATTTATTTATTAATTTTTCAAAAAAAGGCCTTAGTTTCTTTCTAAAAATAATTCCAAGAACTGTTAATAAAATCAAAAACATTAAGAAAATAATAATACCTAAATTAGATTTAGGTTTTTCTTTTTTAGCAACACAGCATAAGTCTCCAAATTCACAAAGATAATCAGTTTCTTCTTCATTTTCTAAACATTCAAAAGGCCTGCATACGCCTCCATAAGCCTCGCATTCTGACTCTGCTTTTTTTACTTCACAGCTTCCGCCAACGCAACAAACTTCTCCTGCTGCTGTATCTGAACTTTCTACAACAGTTCCTCCAACACAAGATTCATCTGGAGAGCAGATTTCTCCTTCTTGTTCTAAACAAGTTAGAATAGGTTTCGGCTCACTGCAGCATTTTAAAACACCAGGACAATCATATTCTTCTAATATACTTCCAACACAACTTGCTTCAGACATGCAATAATAAGTTGGCTCACAACTGCTTTTAGTAACATCTACTTGCCTTGGCCATATTGAAGCTAAAATAAAAGCAGTGTTTCTTACATTTCCTTCCCAGCAACCATCTTCTCCCTGCACTTCTAAAAGCCAATTTTTAGCATTTGTTTTTTCTACAGGTTCATCACTTATTGAATATAATGCAACAGCAGTGTCATAAAATTTATTTTTCCATGCATCCCAATATTTATTGTTTCTTTGTTTTGATAATAAATCTGTTCTATAATCACTGCTCTGAGTTATTAAATATAAGAAAGATTCTGGAAGATATTGAGAATTTTCTTCAGCAAGAGTTGTTAAGTAAGGAATATATGCAGAAGTGTCGTATCCTTTATAATTCAAAACCATTGCTGCCCATAATGTTCCTTCATAATCGCATTCTCCTCCTTGCAAGAAACAAGCTGAATTAACTTTTTCATAAGTTCTTCCATTAGCAGAAGCTGAATTTGTTACATCTGAGACATGAATTACATTTGATGTTTCTCTTTTAAAAATTAAAGCAGTTAAAAAATCCTCATCACATGAAATTTCAAATTCTCTATCAAAACATCCAGGATTTATTTTAAGCCAATAATTATTTTGAGACAAAGATAAACAATTTCCAGCTCCTTGGTTTAGAGTTTTATCTTCTTTTAAAGTAACTGGATAAGTAGCACCATCATAGGCAATAGTACATTCTGTTTCTGAATCTGATTCAATTTCAAGATACCAATCAATGTCTTCTGGAGAACCTTGCTGTTTCAATAACCACTCTTCAGCAGGTTTAGTGTTAAAAGTTGTTGCCTTGCTTAATGCTAAAATTGCTTGAGAAGTCATTTTAATGCTTGGATTAGCACTTGTCCAGTATTCATTAGAAACTGAATCTGCAATCACCTCATCTTTACATCCTCCAATAGCCATTAAAACAAAAATTTTTTCTTCAGGAGATAGTGTTGCGCATCTTCCTCCTTGAATTTTGTTTTCTAGGCAAGCATAAGCCTTATCAACTTTTTCTGCTTCAATATTCTGAGTTTGTGTTTCAGAATCCTGAAGATTTTGGGAATCTTCTTGTGCAAAAATAATTCCATTGTAAAGAACTCCAGTTAATATAAATAGCAATAATATTACCACACTCTTTTTCATAAATTTATTTAATTAATCTTTCTTTTTAAATTTGTTGTTATTTTTCTTGGATTTTAAAAACAAAAAATTATATATCTTAAAATCCTCTGAAAAACAAGAAAAATGAATTGCTTCAAAAAGTTCAAAAAATTTATAGAAAAAATTTCTGAAAAAGACAAAGTTGCAATAATTCATCATGCAGATTCTGATGGTTTAAGTTCTGCTGTAATCACTGCATCATGCATTAAAAAACTAAAAAATAAAAATATTTCTCTGAGATTAAATCCTCCAAGAGGAGAAATTGGAATAACAAAAGAAAATTTAAAAGATTTAAAGAAAAACAAAATAAACAAAATAATTATTTTAGATTTAGCAGTAGATACTACTCCTGGAGAATTTGAAAAATTAAAAAAATTTTCAGATATATTAATTATTGACCATCATCCAAAAAATAAAAAATTTAAAGATAAAAGAACAACAATCATAAAGGCTGAAGATATCTCTAATGAACCTTTTAAATATCCAGCAAGTTTAATGTGCTATTATCTTTTTTCTAAAATAAATCCTAAAATCACCAAAGAATTAGATTGGGTTGCACTGATTGGTATTATTGGTGATTGTGCTTTTGATAAACAAAAAAAATTTGTTGAAAAAGTTTATAAAAAATATAATATAAAAACAAAAAAAGATTTATTTGATTCTGAATTAGGAAGAATAACAAAAGGCATTGATAATTCAAGATACAATCAAAAAGAAATGCAAAAACATTTCATCAGACTTCTAAATGCTAAATCTTTTAAAGATGTTAAATATCTAACAAAGTACAATCAAATAATTGAAAAAGAAGTTAAAAAATGGGTGAAAAATTTTAAAAAAAGATCAGAACATTATCCTGATTTAGATATGCATCTATATTTTATAAACCCTAAATATCCTTTAGCTTCAATCATCTCAACAAAAATAAGTTTTTCTATGCCCTCACAAACAATAATTGTTTTTTCTGAAATAGAGAACGGCAAAAGAATTAATATAAATTTAAGAAGACAAGATAAAAAAATAAAATTAAATGAACTAGCTCATTTTTGTGTCAATGGTTTAAAAAATTCTGAATCTGGAGGACATGTTGTTGCATCAGGTGCTAGAATATTAAAAAAAGATTTAAATTTGTTTAAAAAAAGAATATTTGAGTATTTAAAGAAAATCAATTATAATGTAAATAAATCCAAACAGTAAACCCTACAGATAATTCATCGTGCATTTTTCTTGGATTTTTCATTGGACTTTTCAAGAAATTTTTTCTTTACAACATAATTAACAGGATTTTTAATTAACTTGCATAAATTATCTGGAACACAAACACCTATTCCTTGGTAATACTCCTTGCAATTAGGAGGCATTATTGGTTTTTTTCTATAACTTGCTGTTAACTGCACTTTAATGATTCCTTCTTTTAATTTAGGGTTGTTTTTTTCATTCCATTCATAAATTCTTTTCTCAACCTCTTCTCTATCCATTCCAAGTGTTCTAAATAAATTAATTAAGGAAAATAATGCTCTTTTTTTACCATCTCTCATTCCCTTTAAAATATTTTGAACACAAGGAGGAAAGTGTTTATTGGATAAGTTAGATAATTTTATTGTAGAGAAATTCTTAGTTTTTTCTGAAGCCTTAACTAAAGACTCCTTATTCCAATCAAGAGCCTGCATTAAAAGTTCTGAAGCTTCTCCTGGCTCAGAATCAGGAAGAAAATTTCTTATTTCTGTTATTTTTAATGGATTTGCATCTTTTAAATCAAAGTCTTTTATTTCATCTTTATTTAAAACCACGCTTGCTAGAGCTGTTTTTTCATGAAGAGAATAAGGCATTCTAAATAAATGTCTTGGGGAAACTAACACAAGATCAGGCATTACTTCTTTTGGAGCTGAAAAATCTTTAACATACTTATTTGGTGTTGTTAAATTAGTTATTTTTTCAATTAAAGGTTCTTTTATTTTTTCCATTAAATATTTTGTAATAATTCGAGGATATTCAGGAAACATATCTGAAGTTTTTGTTTCATTAACTTTCTCGGGAAATGCTTTCCAAGGAACTAAAATATGAAATCCTTTGCTTCCTGAATTATGTAGTAATATAGGATAATAATTTCCAAAAAAAGATTCTGTGTCTTCAACAGAAACATCATAAACTTTTTCTTTTTTCTTTTTTGTTATTTCTTTAATCCTAACAATAGAAATATCAGAAGAAAATAATCTTTCATAATTTTCCAGGATTTTAGAACATTTTTCATCTAATTCATTTGATTTAAAATTATAAAACCAATCTAAAACTTTTCTTATTCTATTTAGATTTGCATTTTTCTTTTTTAAAGTCATTTGCTCTTGCCGGTGATCAAGAAATTTCTTTGGCTTTATGTGCTTATAAACTTGTATTAAGCCATCAGTTGGGAAAATTTTGTCTCCAGGAAAAGAAGAAAACTTATTTCTTTTTCTATGGAATTCTAATTCCTTAAGTTCTGATTTGGGAATTCTTAATGAATAAACATCGCTCTCTTTAAACCAATTTCCTTGAGATAATTTATGTTGTCTATTTTTTTCATAAGATAAATTGCATGAAATCCCATTTAATTTGCATAACCATATGAACTCTGTTATTAATTTCTTTGAAACAGATTTTACAACAATTCCATATTCTCCTGCTTTATAACCATCACCTCTTATGTATCCTTTAAGCATTTCAAGAAATAAATCTTTGGTTAATTTCCAGGAAAATGGAGGAGTATGTTTATCCTTCTTTTTCCCACAAAATTCATTAAAAAAATCTGCCCATTGTTTAGAATGAATTAGTATTTGAATTGAATTTTTATTGGGATGTCTAGTAGATACATTCTTTTTCGTTATTTTTGATAATAAATATTTAACATCTTCTATATATTCTTTTTCATTCCTATTAAAAGTAAAGCCAACCTGGTTAATAGTGTTTGTAACATGCCCTTCAGCTAAAAAATAACCAATCAATCTCATTAATTCAGGAGTTAGATTTATTCTATTAATCATTTGTTTTTTATTAAAATCATATTTGTGAGTGATTTTCAAATCCTTAATGCTTAAAGGATTTTTTTCAGTATTATAAGATATTAAAAAGTCTCCTTTTTTTAATTCAGATACTTTTTTCTGTATTATATTTCCTTTATCCCATACAAAAACAGAATGATGCCCTGTAACTTTTAAAGGAAGGGTGCTTTGAGAGTGTTTTAATTCATAAATAATGTCGTTATGCTCTAAATAATCATAAATCCTTGAAAATTTTAATTTTCTTTCTTTATTCAAAGACAGGACTCTAAGTTTTTTTCCTTTTTTGATTAAATCTATAACCTCAGATATTGGTTTTAGAATAATGTTATTAAAATTATCTTTCACAAGTATCGGAGTATCTCCAGAAACACTGAATTTAATTCCAATATTTTTAACACCATGAAATTCAAGCATTTTAATGATTAATTCAGCCATTACTTTACTATAATCAAAATATTTGCTGTCAATGTCTATAAGCAAGTCCCATCCTAATCTTAAATTATTCATTTCTTCTTGAGACATTCCTGTTTTTATTGCAAGAGGATCCTTCCATAATTCTTCTGAACAATGAAAAGATGTTGCTCCTTTTTTAACTAATTCAAAGATATCTCCTGGATATTGAAATGAGTCTGGTCTTTTGCCAAAACCTTCAAAATATCTTGGAGAAATTTCTCTGTTTTTAGAGAACTCAAATAAAGTTTCTTGAATTTCAGGATTAGAGTAATACAATTTAGTAATACTTCGTATTCTTTTTTCTTTGAAGCTTATTTCCTCCATGGAACTCTAAAAACTAAAAAGTTTAAATGGTTTGTTGTGAAATGCTATGATAATTCATAATTTTCTTTAGTCATGAATTCTAAAAATAAAATTCTTTATTGATTATCATAAAAATATAACAATCTTTAAAAGCTGAAATTTTCTTTTACAACTATGTTAATAAAATTAGACACTCCTCAAGTACTGTCAAGGGCAATAGAAATAATTTCAGAATTGGTTTTAGAAGTAAAAATTAAATTTAATGAATTTGGTATGAACATAACTGCGATAGATCCTGCAAATGTTGCTATGGTTGAATTCAAACTTCCGAAAAGCGCTTTTTCTCAATTTGACATACGAGACAATGAAGTATTAGGAGTTAATTTAGATAACTTGAAAAAAATTTTAAAAAGATGCGGAAGCAAAAGTTCATTAGTTTTAGAAAGAAAGGATGGTGTTCTTAACATTTACATACAAGACAGAGTAAAAAGAAGCTTTAGTTTAAGTTTAATTGACATTGATTCTGAAGACAAAGAAATGCCTGCATTAGAATTTGCAGCGAAAATTGACATGAATTCAATTGACTTAATAGATTCAATTGAAGATTGCTCAGTTGTATCAGATGCTTGTTCATTTATTGTGGAGGAAAATGAAAGTAAAAAATTCATAATAGAAGCTAAAGGATTAAATTCTGCAAGAGCTGAATTTTCAGGAGATGAAGCAATTATTAGTGCAGAGCCCTGCAAGGCAAGATATAGTTTAGAGTATCTTCAAAAATTTTTAAAAGGAGCAAAATTAGTTGAAAGAAGCATCTTAAAATTCTCTTCAGACCATCCTTTAAGATTAGAATTTAAGAATCCTCATATGGAATTGAACTTTGTTCTTGCTCCAAGAGTTGAAACAGAGGATTAATTTATAAAATAATTTATAAAGATTTATTTCTTTTTACAAAAGTTAAAAAATGAAAACTAAAAGAGGGCAGGTGACATTATTTATTATAATGGCCTTAATATTAATTGGAATAATAAGCAGTTATTTCTTTTTTAGAAAAATAACAAAACCTTCACTAATAGAATCTGCAGAAGAAAATCCAGAAGCATACATGCAATTATGTGTTGAAGATGAATTAAAAGACATAATAAATTTAATCACTTTACAAGGAGGTTTTTATGATCCTAAAGATTATGTGTTAGTAGATGATAATGAAAAAGCAACTTATTTATGCAAAAATACAATGAACTTCAAGCCATGCATTAATCAGCATCCAATGTTAATTTCAGAAGTAGAAAATGAAATTAAGGAACAAGCAACTCCTATAATTAACAAATGCTTCTCAGAATTAAAAAAAGATTTCGAAGAAAAAGGAATGGGGGTTGAGTTGGGCAATGATATGTCTGTTCAGGTTAAATTATCTCCAGGACTTGTTCTAATTGAAACAAAAAAAGATTTAAGAATCAGTAAAAAAGAAGGAACATTTAATTATAATCAAATGAACATAAGAATAAAAGATTCCATATATGATTTGATTAGTATTGCTGCTAAAATTGCTCATAATGAAGCTAAATTCTGTTATTTTGAATTTTTAGGATATATGCTTATGAATCCTGAATATGAAATAAGATTTAGAGAATTATCTGATTCTACAAAAATTTATACTATAACTGACACAAGAAATAATGAAAAAATGCATATTGCTATAAGGGGGTGCGCTTTACATAAATGATTTATAAAAAAATAATACAGGTTTTTATTCAGATATTTTTAATAATAAGCATAAGCTTTGCACATTCTTATTTAATCCATGAGTTTGACAAAAATTTTGTTTCTGCTCAAAGCACTAACTCAGATATTATTCATACATGTATTGAGGGAAAGAATGGAGAAATATGTCAGGAGTATTTAGCAGAAGAATGTGAGGATTTTTGTTCAGGAAGTTGTATTCCTTCTAGAAGAGATAATATAGTGGATTGCCAATTAGGAGTATGTTATGATCCTGTAAATGGGGTTTGCCTTCCAAATTCCCCAAGAAAAAAATGCGAGGATTTAGGAGGGGAATTTTTTGAAGATGGCAATGCAGTAGAATGCGAATTAGGATGTTGTGTTATTGGGAATGAAGCAGAAATGAGAACCAGAATAGAGTGTCAAGAAATAGGAATGAATTCAGGAAGAAATTTTGAATTCAAACCAGAATTAAACAGTGCAGAATGTTTTAATCTGAACATAAATCCTGTTTTAGGCGCGTGCATAATGAATTCTCCTTCAGG
>CAYLHY010000001.1:0-40734 GCA_964383885.1 Candidatus Woesearchaeota archaeon | reverse complement strand
GATGCTTTTTTCTCAGGTGTGCAATGGTATGTTGCAGGATATTATGCAGTTAAATGGCTTGGTCCAACATTGGGATTAGAAGAAAATGAAGTAAATGCACTAAGTAAAGCAGCTGGTTGGGGGTTAGGTATGGGGAAATTTACCTACACCCTTGCGAAAGGATATTTTGGAAAAAGTTCTACAGCTGCTGGGTGGTGGGGATTTGGTATTGGAATGGCTTTTGCTCTTTATTGGTATGCTCATGAATATGAAGAAGTTTATTATAGGATTATAGAATTTGATTGCAAGCCGTGGCAAGCTCAAACTAAAGGAAAAAACTGTGAATTATGCAATAAACAAGAACTTCCATGCAGTATTTATCAGTGTAAGAGTCTTGGACAAGCATGTGAATTATTAAACGATGAAGCTTCTGGGGAAGCAATGTGTGTCTGGATTAATCCTAATGACGTTAAACCTCCTGTAATTGAAGCTAATCCAGAATTTTTATTAGATGGATATTCTTATACTCCTGATAATGCAGTCTCTCCTCCTGACAGAGGAGTCATAGTTGTTTATGAAAATTCTCGTTCAGGAGATGGATGTGCTCCTGCATTCACTCCTCTAAGATTTGGAATAAAATTAGATGAACCTGCAAAATGTAAAGCAGATTATTTTAGAAAAAGAAGTTTTGATGAAATGAGGTTTGACCTTGGAGGAGGCAACTTCAAATATAATCATTCAATAACAATGAGTCTTCCTGGACCAAATAATACAAGAAGTGAAGGATTAGTATTAAGAAACAATGGACAAGAAACAATCTACATTAAATGTCAAGATGCAAATGGTAATTCTAATGAAGCTAATTTTGTATTTAAATACTGCGTAGACCCTGGTCCAGATACAACTCCACCTCTTATTGTTGGAACTAACATAAGGAATAATGTTCCTATTTCATTTAATCAAGATACTCTTGATTTAGAACTCTACATAAATGAACCAAGTAATTGCAAATGGAGTACAAATGATGAAAGCTATGAAAACATGCCAAATGAAATGGATTGTTCTGATGCTCAAAATATAGGAGACTTCAGAATTGTAAATAACCGAAATGTCTATGTCTGCAAAACCACTCTTACAGGAATAAAAGACAATCAAGAAAACAAATTTTACTTTAGATGCAAGGATCAGCCTCAATTAGAAGGAACAAATTCAGAAAGTCAGAGAAATACTAATTCAGAGTCTTATGAATTCACAATAATAGGAACAAGGCCGTTATATATAGACAGCGTAGAACCAAACGACACAACTATAAAAGATTCAACTGAATCTGTAAAAGTAACATTGAAAGTTGAAACTTCTGCAGGATACAATGAAGGAGAATCTATATGCTATTATGGAGAAGATGAAAATAACATTAACATAGAATTTTTCAACACAGCTTCTTACACTCACTCTACAGACTTGTATCTTCCAGAAGGAGAGTATGAATATTACATAAGATGTGTGGATGTTGGAGGAAATTCAGACACTAAAAAAATCAGCTTTGAAGTTGAATCTGATTCAGAACCTCCAATTATAACAAGAGCTTATAAAGAAGAAAATTATCTAAAAATAATTACAAATGAACCTGCAAAATGCGTCTATGATGTTCAGGATTGCGGATATTTATTTGAAGATGGCTTGCCAATGACATCAGGAGAAGAAAACAGTCATTTCACAACTTGGAGCACTAAGACAAAATTCTATATTAAATGTCAGGATGAATACGGAAACAGGCCTGCTCCTAATAAATGTTCAGCAATAATAAAACCACTAGATTAAAGATTAGGAAATAACTTTATAAGTATTGAATTTCTTTTTAATTTATGAAAAGAGGATTAAAAAAAGCACAGATGAAGTTGTCTTTTGGAATGATTTTTTCAATAATACTCATAGTTGTTTTTTTATGGTTTAGTATTTATGCTATTCAAAAATTTTTAGGAATTCAAAGAAGCATTCAAATAACCACCTTCAGTGAAAATCTTCAAAATGATATAAATAAAATGTGGAGAGGCAGTCAAGGAAGCCAAGAATATGAATATGTTCTTCCAAAAAGAATAAAAAAAGTATGTTTTGTAGATTTTAATCAAAGTTCTAGAGGAAGAGATAAAGACATTTACAGTGATTTAAAAATGGCTTATTTTGGAAGCGAGAATATGATTTTTTACCCTGTTGGTTCAGGAGAAGGACTAGACTCTAAAGAAATAAAACATATTAATATTGAGAGAATTACTTCTGCAGATAATCCTTTTTGCATAGATAACATAAAAGGCAAAATTAAAATGACAATTAAAATGATGCCTGGAGAGAATTTAGTTACAATTACTGAATAATTTTGATTGTAAAATGAGCAAAAAAACAAAAAACAAAAAAGCATTTATACAATTTTCTTTTCCTTGGTTATTTGCACTAATTGTTGGAGCATTTATATTATTTTTAACAATTTACGGAGTAACTAAATTAATTAAAACTCAAGAAACAGTCCAGAGTGCAAAAACAAGCAAAGAAATAGGTATTTTGTTGAATCCTCTTGAAACAGGTTTTGAAGAGGCTAAGACAAATATTTTAGGTTTTCCTGTAAAAACCAGAATATACAGTAAATGCAATCCTGAAGGAATTTTTGGAAGACAATTAATACAAGTATCTCAATTAAGTTTTAATAAATGGACTGAAACAGATATTGACGTTGGCTTCTCTAATAAATATATTTTCTCTTCCAACCCTTCAGAAGGAAAGAGTTTTTTAGTATTCACTAAACCTTTTTATTTTCCATTTAAAGTAGCTGATTTAACATACATAATTTCTTTTGATGAAATTTATTGTTTTATTAATGCTCCAGAAGATGTTGAAGAAGAAATCAATAATTTAAATCAAAATAATCTTTTAACAAACTGCAGTGAAGAATTCATACAAGAAAAAAATGCAAAAAAAGTATGTTTTGGGAGCAGTAAAGGGTGTGAAATAAAAGTTGATTATGAAAGAGGAATTGTTGAAAAGAAACAAGGAAAAGTTTATTTTAGTGATAATAGTTTAATGTATGCTGGAATTTTTTCAAATCCAGAAGTTTATGAATGCCAGATTAAAAGATTAATGAAAAGAGCTGCAAGTTTAGCAGATTTATATTTAAATAAAATAGAGACAATTGGATGCGGAGATTCTGTAAAACCAGAATTATCTCTGCTTACAGACTTATCAAATAATCTAGAATCATCAAGAGATTTAAATTCCTTGGATTTAATTGCTGATGAAATTAATGAAAAAAATCAAAAAAGCACTTGCAGGCTATGGTAAAATCAAAAAAAATTAAAATGAAAAGCAAAAAAGCGCAAATGAAGATTCAGCAGATGATGGTTGTGCTAATAGCTGTTACTATCTTCCTTATTATTGTTGGGATGTTTGTATTAGTATGGAGTTTATCTGGATTAAAAAAAACATCTGCACTTCTTGAAGAAAAAAATGCAATGCTTTTGGTTACAAAATTAGCAAATTCTCCTGAATTTTCTTGTGGGAATTCATTTGGAACAGGAAAAACTAATTGCATAGATGCTGATAAAGTTATGGCATTAAAAGATTTTTCAGAAAAATACAATGGATTTTGGGGGAAAGACATTACAAATATTGAAATAAGAAAAATTTATCCTATTGAAGAAGAAAAAGAATGCACTTCTCAAACCTATCCTAACTGCAATTATATTAAATTATATGATAAAGAAATTTCTGGGAATTATATCTGGAATTTTGTGTCATTATGCAGAAAAGTGAGTGGAAAAAGGATTGATAATAAATGCGAATTAGCTAAATTATTTATAGGTTATGAATCAAAATCTTAAATTATCTTATAAAAATGAATTTAAAAAATAAAAAAGCACAAGAAGAAATGGTTGGTTTTGGACTTATAATAATTATAGTTTCAATTATTCTTCTTGTATTCATAAGTTTTGCACTTACTCGGCCGAGTAAAACACAAGCAGAGAGTTATGAAGTTGAGAGTTTTTTGCAAGCAGTTCTTCAATATACTAGTGAGTGTGAAAGTTATTTAGGAAATTTATCTGTTGAAAAACTCATATACAGCTGTAAAAAAAATGAATTTTGTTTGAATGAGAAACCGGCCTGCGAGGTTTTAAGAAATACACTTTATGAGATAATTGATAACAGCTGGAAAATTGAAAATACAATGTTTAGTGCATATGAATTAAAAATATTTAGTGAAAATGAAGAATTAATGAGTTTTAGTAAAGGAAACAAAATTAATAATTTCAAAGGAACTATACAAAAACTACCTAAAAATGTAGAAATAACAATGAATGTTTATTATTCTTCTGAGTAATTAGATAATTTCTTTTTGTATTACTAAACTTTTACATGAATAGTTATTGTATCTACAACTATTTCTGGTTTGTATCTTATTCTATTTTTTGTTTTTTCTTCAATTAAGTCAATAAACCCGAATTTTTCTAGTAATTTTATGTCATCGTTAACTGCTTTAAACCCTCTTCCTAATTTTTTTGCTAAATCATAAATTGATTTCGGGTTTTGGGTTTTAATTACATGTAAAATTCTGGCTTTTTCATTGCTTAAAAGCTGTCTTAAGGCAAGAATTCCTGAGAAATCATAATCTTTTTTGTTTGAAGAACCTTTAAAGATGTTAAAAGCTCCTTTTGATTCTTTGATTGTTATTTCTCTGATTTTAGTTTTTGCCATTTTTGTAAAAAAAGTTTATATGGTATATAATTTTAACATATCTTCAATAGATATTTTAGGGATATCTATTATTTGTTTATATATATTAGTATTAGTAACCATATATTAATAAATGTTTTGTTTTTGCAAAGTTTTAACTCCAATAAAGCAAAAAATACAGATTGTGTTAATAATGAAGTTACACCAAAAGATTTATAAATAAAACCTCTAAAAATCAAGATTTTACGTAAAAATATATGTTTTTTTATAGTAAGCTTTTTAAATGAACTTTGTTTTTTATTGAACAACCACTTAAGTTAAGGCTTGAGGTTCTATAGGGAATACAAAATGAATAAGATAAAAAATAATGCTCAACTCAATGAAGCAATTTCCCCTATGATTGCTGACATTGAGAAGAGGTTGTCCTTGACAACATGTTTGCATAGAGGTGAAAGGAGGTTTTGTAAATTATAAGAATGAAATTTTCATTCAAAAAAATTACAGCGCTTGCTTCAACTGCTCTAATGGCTATGGGTGTTGTTGCTGCAGCTAACTATCCAGCACCATTTGTTTCTGGAAGTTCAGCTGATGTAGCAATAGTCTATGGTACAGGAGTAGGAGTTGATAGCAGTGACTTTGTCCAGGCTACAAGCATTCAGACTGATTTATCTGAAAGCTACACTGGTGGAGCTTCTGCTGTTGCAGGAGAAGGGGATAAAGTGAAGTTAGAAAGATCTTCAGATAAATTTAATCTAGGTGACAGTGCAAAAGATGTTTTTGTTGTGTCTTTGACAGACGAAAACCTACCAAATCTTTTAGCAGATGGAACATACCTAGATGACAACAATGAAGAATATGATTTCACTCAAAAGATAGTTTTAGGAAGTAATCTTAATCTGACTCATTTTTCAGATTCAGATTACAAAGAGGATACACCTACCATAGGAATCAGGCTTCCTGGTAGCACTCATGTCCTAAACTATACATTGGACTTCACTACAAACCCTGATTTCACACCAGATGCCTTAGAAACAACTACACTCACTCTAATGGGTAAGGAGTATTACATACTAGATGTTGTAAACAGCAGTACATCTGCAAATTCAACAACCCTTCTTGATTCTGCTTCAAGTGCATTGATCACAGAAGGTGAAACTAAGACTGTTCAAGGAAAAAGTGTTTATGTACGAACTATATCAGAAAGTAAGGCATATTTGACCATTGATGGTGAAGACATAAAGGGACTTGAAGAAGGCCAAACCATGAAATTAAGTGATGGTAGTTATGTAGGTGTCAAAGAACTTATATATCTGTCAAAACAAGGAACAGTGAGTTCAGTTGAAATCAGCTTGGGTTCAGGTAAATTAAAAATAACTGACGGTTCTTCAATAGAATTAAATGATGACACTATTGAAGAAATCAAAGGTTATTTAAGTCAAAGCAATGGAAAGCTTGACAAAATAACTCTTGAGTGGACTACTGATGATGAAGCATTTGTAACTCCAGATAGTGAGCTTCTTATGCCTGGATTTGAAGCTGTGAAATTAAGCATGGGAGGAATGAACTTCCCTGCTGAAGAAGAAACCATCATTAAAAATGATGGAAGTGATAGAATTAAGCTTGAAGCTCCAATCAAAGATGGAGTAGCGAACATTTACCTACTGTATGCAAATTCTACAGGAGAATTTGTAGGAATAGGTAAAGATTCAAATAATAAGCTAGTAACCTCGTCTGGTTCACAGCTTACTTTTAATGAAACCAACAATGACAGGTGGTTTGTTGCTTCATGGAATGCAACTTCAGAAGGAGAGTCTTACTTGTTATCAGCCAGTGTAAGCCAACACGAAGATGATAACAGAACAACAATTAAGAATGAAGTTACTGGAGACGACGTTTGTGAACATCTTAATGAAGGAGACACTTGTTCCATTGGAAGTCTTATATTGACTGTAGATTCAATCTACGATGTTGGTTCAAACGAATGGGTTACATTTAACATAAGTAGTGGAGGTAGTTTCAATACACTTTACACTAAAGAAGGATTGAAGATTTATCTTCCACACACTGTTGTTAACTCTACAGGATTGAAAGGTGAAATTAATGTTTCTGATGCTGGAGTCTGGCAAAACACAGCTGGACATGGTTATGATAGTTTCTATCTATACATGGCAGAAGAAGATAGAAATGAAAATCTAGCAAAAGGAAAAACTTTCAATGTAACTTTAGGTGAATCTGGAACAAGTGACAAAGTTCATGTAAGTGATGTAGATACTGGAAGCAGTGAATATGAAATAGATGATACTGATGACTATGAGTCTTATGTTGTCTCTGACCTTGCTACAAAAGTTGTTTATGACACTGGTGGAGATCAAGACTGGGCGACAATCACTTATCATGGAGAAGAGTCCTACGCTGATGTATATGTAACTGCTCCAAGTGTTACTTTGACAAAAGGCGACGGACTTGGCAACATTGTTGTAAAAGACAGTGAAGTTAGCTCAGTAAGCGACAAGAACTTAATTGTTGTTGGTGGAAGCTGCATTAACTCAGTTGCTGCTACAATACTTGGTGGTTCATACTGTGGTGCTGAATTCACATCTGCTACAGGTGTGGGAACTGGACAATTCTTGATACAAAGTGTCGAGAGTCCTTACGACAGTTCAAAGACAGCACTATTAGTTGCAGGTTATGAAGCTGCAGACACAGTTGCTGCTGCAACATACCTAACAACTCAAACAGTAGACACAAGTGTTGGAAAGAAATACATTGGAACTGGAGCAACAAGTGCTGAACTCGTTGTAGAATAAAGTTTCTTTTATTTCATTTTTTTCTTTTTTCTTTTTCTTTGTTTTTTAACCTTAAGCGTAAGCTCTCTTTAAAACCAAAAATTTTTATATGAAAATTAATGTGGTTAAGTAATGAAGTTAAGAAGCATAACAGAATCAAAAAACAACAAAAGATTTAATCAAATCATTGCAGGAATTATTTTAATAGGAATGCTTTCTCTGAGTATTTTAGGATATGCTATGATTAATAATGACAGACTAAGCAGAAAAGAAAAAATTGTTTACAATGGAATAGATTTTATTAATCAAAATAATTACTGGATTGCAGAAATTAATGGTTTTCAATTTGCTTTTAGATACAATCCTCTTCAAGTAGCTGAGATTAATAGTTTTGTAAATCCTCTTAATTATTATTATGATGAACCATTGTATATTCAATCAGAAGATGACTTGGCTTCTGCTGAAATCTATAATAATTTAAATGTTTTTGTTGAAAGAATACAGCCTGCATGCCTCAATGAAAGTTCTATAAATTTTACAAGCTTGAATTCAAATTATTCTCTTAATTGTAAAGGTGATTATCCTATAAAAACTTGCGATAATAATTTTATTATAATTCAAGAAAGCAACTTTACTAATATAAGGCAGGAAAATAATTGCGTATTTATTCAAGCTCCAAAATCTGATTTAATTAATGTTAGTGATGAGTTTTTATTTAAAATTTTAGGAATTGATTAGAATTAATAAGATTAATAAGGTTAAATAAAATAATGAGAATAAATTATAAAAACTTATAAAGCACGAAAATCTTCATGTATTAGAATTAAAAATGCCTAAAAAAAATAAAAAATCAAAAGAAAAAGTATGCGAGACTTTTGAAATTGAAAAAAAAGGAAAAGAAAAAACAAAGACAGTTTGCGGAGAGATTGAAAAAAAACAAGCAAGCAAAGAAGAATTAAAAAAATATAACCATATTTTAAAAACTGTTCTAATTGTTTTAGCAGCATTAGTGATATTAATTTTTGTGATAATATACTTACTTAATTCAGGAAGATATTTTGAATACAGAGGAATTAATGGAGAAGTTGTAAAAGAAGGAAAACTTATTTTTTACAGGGTTCCTTTTCCAGTTACTTATGAAGGAAAAATAAGGGCATATAATATTTATTTAAGAAATAATCCAGAAAAACTTGATGAAGAAATTCCGTTTATTTTTAATGAGAGTTTCAATGAGGATGGAATTAATTTTGGAATTAAATTCAATGATGAAAAATACAGATTAGTTTTAAACATGTCAGATGAATTTGATTGTGAAGGGGATGAAGGAATAGCTGTTATTAATTTATTAAATTTAAAAGCATTAGGAATTAAAGTTGTGAAAGATGAAAATGCATCCTGTGATGCTTACGGAAGATATATGTTTGTTAATGTTAAAAAATCAGATAAGTCTGAGATAAATCAAATAGGAAAAGCATGTTATGAGCTTAATGTAAACAACTGCGAGATATTAAAAGTTATAGAAAGGCTTATGACTGAGATTTTTGTAAAATACTATGAATCAAACAATATAGAATGGAAATTTCAAAATTAATTTATTCAATAATTCTTACTGTTATGCCTGTTACTGAGCTTAGAGCTGGTTTGCCTTTGGCATTAAGTTTTGCAAAGGAATCTGGTATTCCTGTATTTTTAATTTTTCTTTTAATAGTTTTAATAAATATTTTAATGATATTTGTTATTTTCTTTTTTTTAGATAATCTTCATGATAAATTTATGGAAATTAAAATTTACAGATATTTATTCAATAAATATTTAAAAAAAATTCAAAAAAAAGTAGATAAATTTGAAAAAAAATACAATGAAAAAGGATTTCTTGCTTTAGCAGTTTTTGTCGCAATACCTCTTCCTGGAACAGGAGCATGGAGCGGATGTTTATTATCATGGATTTTAGGATTAGAAAGAAAAAAAAGCATTATGGCTATTGCATCAGGAGTAGCTTTAGCTGGAATAATTATTTTTTTAGGAACTCTGGGAATTTATTCAATTTGAATGATTTTTAATATTTTCAATAGTTTATAATTTTTTATAAAAAAACTTTAAATCAGAATAAACAGGGATTTCTTTTATTTTAAAAATCTTAATTTCAGCTAACCATATTAAAGCTACTGCCAGTATATTGAGAAAATACCAAAAGATTCTGTGAATTTCATTGAAAAAAGACATTCCTAAAAAAAGCACAGCAATAAGAATTAAGATTCTAAAAACATTAAATAATAAAAGAACTGAAAAAGAAAATCCTAAAGCTTTCAGTCTTTTTTTAAATTCAAAAGGAATAGAAAGATTTAATGCAAATAAAAGAAAATATGCTGAACCTCCTACGCATGCCTTAATAATCTCTATAGAGTAATTTTTTAGAAAAAAAACATTATTCACAAGAAGAACATTAAAATTAAAAATTCCTGCAAAAATCTTAAGAAAAAAATAAACTAAATAAACAGTTAAAGGAGTAAAAATTAAATAGTAAATATAAAGTTCTGATAATCCTGATACAAAAATTATTAAATATCTAAAAAAAATTTTAAAAATATCTAATTGAGAAGTTTTTAGTTTTAATCTTTGAAATTTTTGAAATAATTTCATGAATAATTAAGAAAAAGAATATTTATTAAATTAATCAAAAGAATTAAAAACAAATACACTAAACCTTAAAATCTCTTTAATTAATTCATAGAAAAGCATTTTAAATTTTTATTTTAATTTTATTTTCTAATTAGAATTATTTTTATCTTCTTGCAACTTTTATTGCAACTATTATAATTATTAAAATTAAAAGAACATTAAGAGAAGCAAGAGCCCATAAATATGTATTTTCTCCTTTAAATAATCTTGAAAGAGAGAATCCTGTTTCAACTAAAACTTCAACTGGCTGGGTTTTGATTCCTTTTTCTGTTTTTACAAGAAGATTAAATGTTTGAGTGTCTGCAACATCTTCTTTAATATTAAAAGTTAAGACAACATCCTGAGCTTGGCCAGGCCCCAAAGTTACTGCATTAGGGATTATATCTATTAGTTCTGCCCATGAAGAATAATCACTTGCTTCAATAGTGTAAGTTTTTAAAACTGAATCTTCATTTGTAATAGTAGCTTTTATTTTCATTTCTTCTCCTGCTTTTCCTCCTGATTCAAGGCTTGCAAAAATCTTTGCTTGAGGAATTACTACACAATTTCCGCTTACATTTAATAAAACAGTGAAAACAGATTCATCGTCCTCTGAATTCTTATAAAGGTCTCCATCCTCGTCATAAACTTCTAAAGTTAAAGGATAGATTTTTTCATCTATTCCTTTAGGGATTTGAAATTCAAAACTAAGTTTTTTATCATCAAAAGAATCAATATCTCCAACTTCAACTCTTTCATTAATTTCCAATTCCTTGCTGAATATTTTTATTTCAACATCATCTTGATCATCATCTCCAATATTCCAGATTTTTGCTGTTAATTGAACAACGCTTCCGCAGAAAGTTTCTCCTGTTAATTTAATATCACTAAGAATAACATAATCGTTTTCAACATTTATATCAACTTCGTCTGAATCAGAATCACAAATAATTTCTTCTGAATCTTTAAGCTCCCCAGTAGCTCTAACATAAAGAACATAATCTGAATCCTCTAATTCATCAATGTCTATATCTAAATCACCATTATCAAGAGTAAATGAAAAAGTTAGAGTTTCATCATCATCTTCATCTAAATCAAATTCATCTTCTTCATCAACTTCAATAATCCATTTTTCAGAATCTTTGTCATAAAGCCCCCACTCAAGGCTTACATCTTTAAGGTCTTCATTTCCTTTATTTTCAACTTTTACCTTAACTTCAATTTCATCTAAAGGATACCATTTATCATCATCTCCTATGCCATTATTAGTTATATCTTTAATCTCAACTCTTATGTCATTTCCAGGATCTCCATAATCGCAAAACTCATTTTTTGAGATTTCAATTTTAATGATTTCTGTCTCAGAACTATTTGAAGAATCAGTGATAATTAAGTCTCCTGTTAAAACTTCATTAAACTCCATTTCAGTGAAGTCAATATCAGATGCTTCAATAGTAATAACACTTGAATTTGAAGGGTCTATGTCAGAAGTTTGTCCGCTTGCAGTGAAAGTAATGCCGTTAATAGTAGGCAGACTTAAATCAACAGATAATGGACTTGAACCAAGGTTAGTAATTGTAAAGCTTTCAGAATTATCTGAAGGAGTAAAAGTAAGAGTTAAAGGAGAAACACTAAAAGTAGTTGCTGCGCTGACAAAAGTCATGCTTGCTATTATTATGAAAAGTCCTAAAATTTTTTTAAGTAAATTTTTTTCCATTTTATGAAATTTTAATGTCACTTAAGAGTTACTATAGTTTATAAATGTTTCGGATTTTTCAATAAGAGAAGATTTATATACATGATATTTCTCTTAAATATATGCTAAGATCAAGAGAAAATTCTGTAGCTGCTTGGGCTTTTTTAATTGGAATTATTTTAGCAGTGATAATAGGTTTATCTACTCCTTTTATAGGAGTTTTAAAGCTTTACAGCGGACCTATTTATATAATACTATTGATTTTAGGAGTGATAGTTGGAAGTATGATTACTTCAGGAAAAGACTCCCAAACTTTTTTATTAATTGGGGCTATTTTAATAATAATAAGCAAGTTTGGAATGGAGAGTGTGAGAGAAAGTTTAATTGGAATTGGTTTAGTGAATGTTGTTAGTTCTGCTTTTTCTGCTCTGCTTGTTTTATTTATCCCTGCGACAATAATAGTTGCAATAAAAACAGTTTTTGCTATGGCTAAGCTTTAATTTGATTTATCAACTTTCAAATCATTTAGATTAATAACATTTAAGTTCATTTTTCTAAAATCTATGTCCAGCCTTGGACACGCAGTGTTTATCCAAAATTCAATTCCAGAAAAATTTTCAAATTCATTAAAATTAATATTATTGCATAAAAATAAATAAGGGATTTTATTTTGCTTTTGCAGTTGTTTTTTCAATTCAAAAGCTTTTTTAATTTTATTCTGCCCAGGTTTTAATGAAACAATAATTCCTATATTTTTTGAATTAAGAAATTTGACATAAGATGCTTTTTGTTTTTTTTCAATTATTTCTGTGTCTTTTTTAGAGATTTTAGTTATTTTTAAATTTGAATCTGAAATTTCAATTAAATAAACAGGAAGTTTTGTTTCATAAGCCAAAGAAACAGCATGAAATCTTCCATTGCTAATAAGAATAATAACATCAACTGACTTAAAGGATTTAGAAGGAGTGCATCCTAAAATCTGCCTGAAAATCTTTATTTTTGTATTTTTTTCCAGAGTTTTTTTTATTTCATCAGCTAAATTCCTAAATTGAATAGAATAAACTAAAGCTACATTAGATTTTTTTAAAGTTTTTAATTCCTTGAATTTCTTTAAAAGTTTTGATTTAATTTTTTCAATTTCTTCATATTTAAAATTATACTCTACAGGAATAAATAATTTTTTTATCATAAACAAGTATTTTTTCAAGAATTAATAAAACTTTTCTTCTGGTTCTTTTTTTGCAGGAGATTCTTGCTTGTAGATTTTTGCAAAAGAAGGAGTTACAATAACGATATTATCATGCCCTGCAATACTTCCTTCTAAAGCATCTACTGTTTTTTTAATCTTAGAAATAGCTCTTTTTAATTCAATAGGATCTTTTTGTTTTAAAATCTTAAAATCAATAACTGCTATAGTAAATCCTTCTCTTAGAGCGTTAAGAATAAGATTAACATCTTCATATTTTTTTAATACAAAAACTTTCACTTGTACTTTGTTTTGAGGCTCTTCTTGTTCAAGGTCAATTTCTATGTAATCATCACCTACTTCAGAAGGTGTTCCTGAAAATACTTTTTTTAACTTCTTAAAAACCATAGTAGATTATACCTCAGCAGATTTATAAAGATTTCGTAAGTATGGTGTATATTTTATGAAATATTCTGATGATATTTTATTTGTTTTTATTTTTTGAAAGCATTTCTTCTCTTAATTCATTAATTCTGTTTGAGAAAGCAAATTCTTGTTTTTCAATTGCTTTTATTCTCAACTCTAAAAGTTCTTTTTTCTTTGATAATTCTTCTAAAGTCTTTTTTTTATCTGTTTTTATCATTAATTGCCCTATAACCTTAAAAATTTCATCTCCAGATGATTTCAATTCTTTTAGTGCTGATTCTGTTTCTGCTAATTCTATTTGAAAAGCTTGTTTTTGAAACAAAAGATTATGAAGATTTTGTTCTAGAATTTGGATTTCTTGAATTTTATTTGAATTTTCTGGCATTTGGTTTTTTAAAAGATATTTAATCTGTTTTTACTTTTTTGATTTTAGTTCTAGGCTTGTAAAAAATCTTTCCTCCGCAATACGGACATACAAATCTTTTTTCAAGCTTGGAGCTAGTTATTTTTTTCTCGCATTTAAAACATTTATAGACAGGCATTTTAATATATACTTATTTTAGTGTATTTAAATTTAAGCATTTATTTAATAACATTTACTCAACAAAATAAACATTTGAAGCAAATTTTTTATTGCATTTTGGTTTAGTGCATTGCCAGATTCCTTTTGATAATCTTTTCACTCCTGTTTTACCGCAGAAAGGGCACTTTTGTTTTTTTCTTTGTTTTTCTTCAATTTTTACTACTCTATCTTTAACTGTTTTTCCATATCTAGCCTGAAATCTTCCTGCAGATTTTGTTTTTTTAGATTTTGTTGGCATATAGATAATTAAAGAAATTGGTTTTTAAATTATTCTATTTTTAGTTTACTTCTTCTCTGGAGAATTCTTTACTTTATCTTCTATATTTTTACTTGTTCCTTCTGCTTCTTCTATTTTTTGCAGAGAATTTTTTACTTTATCTGCAATATTTCTGCTATCTCTTGCTTGTTTTTCTTGTTTTTTAGCTATTAAAGAAAAATACTTAGCAATAACATACCTATGGTTCCAAATAAATTTTTCATACTTTGATGCAGAATTGCATGGACAACCACATACTATTTGTTTTCCATCTAAATATCCCCAAGAAACAGCATCATCTGGATTTCTAATATATTTTCTAGGATCTTGTTCATGTTTTTTTTCAAGTTCTTCTAGTTCTCCTTCTTCAAAATCTAAATCAGAGTTAGGAGCATAATGAATTCTTCCGCAAAATTCACATTCAATAACAGGAGAGCCAGCATGACATATAGAATCCATAAATTCCTCACTTGGTTTTTCAGTTTCAGATTTGTTCATAAAAATTCAATAAAAAAATTCTTTAAATTATTTTAGATAATTGAAAATATACATTCTGAAAACAAGCTTCAGAACTCAAAAAGTTTCAAATCCTAAAAATGGGGCTGCCCGGATTTGAACCGGGGTCGTCAGGTCCCAAACCTGAAAGGCTACCAGGCTACCCCACAGCCCCAATGATAACTTTGATTAATTTAGAAATCTTAGAGAATTTATAAAACTATTTATCTTAAATAAAAGCTTTAGTAAATCTTCAATAATTATTTTTTATTATTTGCTTCTGCCTCAGTTTTTTTGCCTTCTTCCTTAGTTTCTGCTTCAGCAGCTTTTGCTGCTTCTTCCTGCTTTATTAATTTTTCTTGCCTGCTGTGAATTTCATTAAAGTATTTTTCTAATTCTGCTTTTTTTTCAGGAGAAGTTTCTGTTTTTTCTTCTTGAATTTCTTTATCATACAAACCTTCATCAACTTCTTTGCAGACTTCAACTGCAGGTTTATTTTCAACTAAAACACCTAAACTAGTACATGTTCCTAAAACAGATTTAACAGCAGCTTTTAAGTCTTTAGCTAAAAGATTCTGCATTTTTTGTTTTGCAATATTTATAATTTGTTCAATAGAAGCATTTGCAACTTGAATTTTTTTCTGAGCTCCAGAACCTTTTTCTATTCCTAATTCTTTTTTCAGCAACTCAGAAACAGGTGGTGAAAAAACCTCTACTTTAAAGGTTTTTGTGCCTGTATCTACATCAAGTTCAACTGGAACTTTCAAACCCTTAAAATCCTTTGTTGCTTCATTAACTTTTGAGATAACTTGTCCTAAATTAATTCCTGCTGGCCCAAGTTTCTGGCTGAGTGCTGGGCCTGGTTGCATTGCTCCACCTTCAACAAGTAATTTAATTTTCATTTTTCTTGTTTTTCTTCTTCAGAAGATTCTTCAGTTTCATCCCTCCTTATGACTCTTACATTATCTAATTTAATTGTAACTGGAAGAGGTACAACAGCTGCAAGCAAGCTTACAACTACTTCTTCTTTTTGTTTATCTATTCTTAAAACTTTTGCTTTTTGTTTTTTAAAAGGTTCAGAAATAATTTCTACAATATCTCCTTTTTTAATTGACACTTGGGAAGCTGAAGGTTCAACCATTCCTTTAATTTCATCATAACTAATTGTTTTTCCAATAATGCTTTTTACATAAGGAAGATTAAAAACAGCTTCTTCTGCTGATTCTCTATCTTCTGCTTCCAATAAAATGTAACCTCTTAGTCCATGAGGTCTTAAAACAGAATAAACATTAAGATTTTTTTTCTCTGCTCTCTCAGCTATCATTTCAACTGCTCTTTCTTCTTTGTTTGTTGTTACCTTAATTATGAAAATCATTTTGCTTTATTTTCCTGCTCCGCTATTTTATAACTTATTGAGAAGCAGTAATTTAAATAAAAAATTCAGGTTTATAAAATTATTGTTTTTAAATTTTGATTTTAGATGTAATTAGAAATCATGTAAAAATTTTCATAATCAGTGAAATAATAAATCCAAATGCTCCTATAATTAGTATTCCCACTGCAGCTACTTTTGCTGTTGTCCAAAATTCTTTTTTACTTGGTTTTTTCAGAGCATGCCATACTCTTTTGCATTTTATTAAAAAAGATTTTATACCCATAGATTAAATTAAAAAATAAAGGTTTTTAAAATTATTGAGGATTTTTAGTTTATTGAGATTTTAATCTATCTTTAATAAAATCAGGAGCTCTTTTTAAAGCTTCGGGGCAATCTTCTATGGGCTGTCCTAGAAGTAATTTTTCCAAAGCATTCCTAATGGAAATATAGTGCATTAATTCTCCTCGTTCATCATCTAAGGGAACTTTATAACTCACAACTGTTGGAGTAAGATATTGGTCTGGACTTTTAACAAAAAAGTTAGGATCTTGTCTTTGGAGAATTCTGTTAATGTTTGATTGAGCTTCTAAGTAATCTCTAAAAATCTTTCTTATTTCATCAACATTTAACTCTCTCATTTTTATTCAAAAAATTCTATTCCTAATTCTTCTTCAATTTCTCTGTGTTTTATGGAATTAATTGACTCAGCTCCTCCAAGAATCTGAGAACTTTTGACTCCTGTTACTATTAGTAAAACTCTTATTGATTTTTCCATATCAGGAGAAATCTGCGCACCCCAGATTAATTTTGCATCAGGAGACAGTTTTTGGCCTACTGTTTCAATTATTTCTTTGCACTCATCAAGACTCATGTCACTTCCTCCAATTATATTCACTAAAGCTCCAGTAGCATCAGAGATATCAACATCTAGTAAAGGATTTTGAATTGCTTTTCCAACAGCATCTAATGCTCTTTGTTCTGTATCAGATTCACCCATTCCAATTAGAGAAACTCCTCCATCAAGCATGATTGTTTTTATATCAGCAAAATCAAGATTAACTAAACCAGAAACAGTTACTAATTCTGTGACTCCTTTTACTGCATTAGTTAATATTTCATCTGAAATTTTAAATGCTGTATGCAATGGCAATTCAGGAGCTAATTCAAGGAGTTTATCATTAGGAATAACTATTAATGTGTCCACCATTGACTCCATTCTTTCTAAACCTTCCATTGCGTTTTCAATTCTTTTTCTTCCTTCAATTGTAAAAGGCAAAGTAACAACTCCAATTGTTAAAGCTCCTAATCTTTTGGATATTCTTGCTACTTCAGGAGCTGCACCTGTTCCAGTTCCTCCTCCTAATCCACATGTAATAAAGACCATATCTGCTCCAGATAGCTTTTTCTTGATTTCTGCTTCAGATTCTTTTGCAGCTTCTTCTCCAATTCTTGGATTGCTTCCTGCTCCTAATCCTTGGGTGAGTTCTCTTCCAATGAGTATTTTCTGGTCTGCACTTGCGTATAATAAATCCTGAGCATCAGTGTTAATTGCTATTAATTCTCCGCCTTTAATTCCAATTTCTTTCATTCTGCTTAAAGAATTATTTCCTCCTCCTCCTACACCAACAACCTTTATTTTAGCAGATTGTTGTTTTAAGATTTCTTCAAGTTCTTTATCTACTTCTGAAACACTTCCTGGTTTAGAAAACTGAGAAAATTCAGGATTAGGCTTAGATTCAGAAGTTGGCTGTTCATAAATATCCATAGTGAAAATAAGTGTAATCTGTTTATAAGAATTATTGTGGTTTTATTGTATAATTCATACTATAGGTTAAAGAAGGATTTAAGTTTTGAATTTAATTAAAGTTCTTTGATTTCTAAATCTAATCCTAAAATTTCTTTAAACTTACCCTTAAATAATTCAATAAACTTCTTGAATTTTGGCTCTGTCTTGATGATTAATTTTTTATCTTTTATTTCAAAGTCAAAATCCCTTCTAAATAAAAATTCTATAAATGCTTTTACTTTTTCATTCAAATCAGTAACTTTTCTCAATACCTTAACTTTATACTCAACATTTTTTCCTGCTAAAAGATTATTAAAATCCACTCTTACTCTGCCTCCTGAAACTGAAAGAATCTTAGCTAATTTTCCATCAAAATTAAAAACAGCTCCTGGAAAAGGAGTTAGATTATGTTGTTTGAATAAAGACATAGGCATAACATGAACAAGATTAGGGTCTCTTACACCAAATGCATTTTCAGGGGATAATTTTATTTCATAAGTTTTTCCAGGTTCTTTGCCAATTAAAAAATCATCTACTCCTTTGAGAAACATTCCCTGGCCTAAAGCAAATATAAATGGCTTAGCTTTTGTTTTTAATCCTGCTTTTTTAATATCCTCTGAAATATTTGAATCAAATATCTCTCCTTCCTGGGTTTTTCCAGTGAATTCTATCTCAATAAAATCTTTTTCTTTTAATGCCATGTAAATTGTTCAGCAAAAACGTTTATAAATCTATTTTTTTTGAATAAGATATGGTTGCTAAGATAATTAATGCTACTGAAGTGAAAACTGGAACTAATATCATTGTTGATGGAAAGCCATGCACTGTAAAAAAAGTAAACATAAGCAAAACAGGAAAACACGGACATGCTAAAGTAAGAATTGAGGCTGTAGGCATTATTGATGGAAGTAAAAAAATCTTTGTTGTTCCTGGACATGATAAACTAGAAGTGCCAATAGTTGAAAAAAGAAAAGCTCAAGTTCTTTCAATTGGAGACTCAGTAGTAAGTTTAATGGATCTTGAAACTTTTGAAACAATTGAAGTTCCAACACCTTCTGAAGAAATAAAAGAAACACTAGTAGAAGGAGGAAATGCTGAATACTGGGATATTGAAGGGCAGAAAATAATTAAGAGGAAACTTTAAAAATAAATACCTGAATAAAATCTAAGTAAAATGGCTAAAATTCCAGAAGCTCAAAACAGACTTTTTAAAAATGTTTTTGTTTGCAAAAAATGCAAAAATAAAATAAGAGCAGAGCCTCTAAAAATATTAGAAGGAAAAGTTAAATGCAGGAAATGCAAAAATAGAACCTTTAGGCCATTAAGAAAAAAATAAAATGAGTTTCTTGATTTATGATGCAGTTCTTTTAATAATTTTTATTATTTTTATCTCTATTTTTCTTCATTCTAGAAAAGAAAAAATATCTAGAGAAGGATTGTTATTGTTATATAAAACAAGCTGGGGGATAAAATTAATAAAAAAATTCAGCAAAAAAAATAAACCTCTTTTGAAATTTTTTGCATGGGTGTCAATATTTTTAGGATATTTTTTAATGATATCTGCAATTTATTTTTTTGGAAAAATAGTTTGGATTTATTTATTTAATCTTGATTTTGTAAAATCAATTAAAATACCTCCTATTATGCCTTTAGTTCCGTATATTCCTAGAGTTTTTAATCTTGATTTTCTTCCTCCATTTTATTTTATCTACTGGATTATAATTATTGCTATAATTGCAATTCCTCATGAATTTGCTCATGGATTGTATGCAGTTTACAGTAAAGTTAGAATCAAATCAACAGGATTTGGATTTTTTCCGTATTTTCTTCCTGTTTTTTTAGCTGCTTTTGTAGAATTAGATGAAAAAGAATTAAGTAAAAAAAGCAAATTCAAACAAATGGCAACACTCTCTGCAGGAACTTTTGCTAATGTTCTTGCTGGAATTTTTTTCCTTGTTTTAATGGGAGGATTTTTTTATATGAGTTATTCTCCAGAAGGAGTTGTTTTTGATAATTATGCTTATTCTGCAATTAATGTTTCAGATATACAAACAATCAACAATGTTACTCTTACTGATTTAAACTATGAAAGTATTTTAAAAATTTTAAACCCTAAAAGAAATGAAATTATTCTTAAAAATAATGATAAATATTTAATAAGCAGAGATTTTTTTGAAAATTCACAAAGTAAAAAATTATTCAATGAAAAAAATCTTTTAATAGTGTATTATGATGCTCCTGCAATAAACGCAGGATTAACAGGTGCTATATCTGAAATAGATAATGTTAAAATAAAAAATTTAAATCAGCTTTCTGAGGAGTTGTCTAAAAAATCTCCTGGGCAAGAAATAATTATTAAAACTTCAACACAAGAAGGAGAAAAAGAATACAAAATTGTTTTAGGAAAAAATCCTGATGATGAGAATCTTCCTTGGCTGGGAATTGTTTTTTATAATAAAAATCCAAGAGGTTTTTTAGGAAGAATAATGAGTTTTGTAACTTTTTTCAGAGATCCGTATGTTTATTACAAACCAAAATGTAAAACAAGTGAATTCATTTACAATTTATTATGGTGGATTGTTTTAATTTCATTCAGTGTTGCGTTGATAAATATGCTTCCAATCGGAATTTTTGATGGAGGAAGATTTTTTTATCTTACAATACTTGCAGTAACCAAAAGTGAATCAAAAGCAAAAAAAACTTTTAATGCAGTTACTATGCTATTTTTATTTTTACTTCTCCTTATTTTATTTTCATGGGTGAGAAGTCTTTTTTAAAATGATTCCTGAAGAAATAAAAAAAATATTGAAAAAACAGCATTATGAAATTGTTGGAAAAAAAGGGCATAGTGCAGTTCAGATTTGCAGATGGACTAAAAAGTCTATAAAAAACGAGGGTGTGTGCTACAAGGAAAAATTTTATGGTATACAGAGCCATAAATGCTGCCAGATGACTCCTTGTGTAATGTGGTGTCAAAACAGATGTCTTCATTGCTGGCGTGCAATAGAACTTACTCTTGGAAATAAATTTCCTGAAGGAGATTTTGATTCTCCAAAAGAAATTATTGATGGATGCATTAAAGCTCAAAGAAAACTTTTACAAGGTTTTAAAATTCTTCCCACCACTAAAAAAAGAATCAGTAAAGCTGATATGAAAAAATGGCGAGAAGCTCAAGAACCTACGCAGTTTGCAATATCTTTAGCAGGAGAGCCAACTCTCTATCCAAAAATAGGAGAGTTAATTGAGGAACTTAGAAGAAGAAAAAAAACAAGTTTTCTTGTTACAAACGGCCTTTGCCCTGAAAAATTAAAAGAATTAAAAAGAAAAAAACAGCTTCCAACTCAGCTTTATATTTCAGTTAATATTCCGGATAAAAAATTATACAATTGGTTTCATAGAAGCTCAGAAAAAAATGCATGGGAAAAACTAAATGAAAGTCTTAAAGTAATGTCAGAGGTTAAAGGAAAAACAAGAACAGTTTTCAGGATTAATTTAATAAGAGGAATCAACATGTCTGATGAAGATGCAAAGAAATTTGCAAAACTTATAATTAAAGCTAAGCCAATGTTTATTGAATTAAAAGGATATATGTCAGTGGGATTTGCAAGAAAAAGACTTGGATATGAAAAAATGCCTGATGAAAAAGAAATGATTGATTTTGCTAAAAAACTAGAAAAAGAATTAAAAAAACAAAAATACAAAATTTTAGATTTTCATAAGCCTTCAAGAGCTGTTGTTTTAGGAAAAAGCAAAAAAGATTTGAAGATTAAAAGAAAAGAAATTTAATTCTGAATTAGTATTCAGAAGATTTAACAAGAAGAGATTCAGCAAAGAAAATTAAAAGTGTTCCGTAAATAATTAAAAAAATTCCTATGATTGAAAAAACTAAAAAACTCAAATTTTTTAGAAGGAAATAAGAAAGTATTGAACCTGCAATAATTCCTACACCTAAATCTGCGCACACTTCTCCTAATAATCTTGATAAAAAATAATTTTTCATAAAAAGGACTATTAAAGTTGTTATGAGCAAGACTAAAAGCATAATGTTAAGTAATAAAAGCATTTTACAAATCAATAACACCTTCTTTTGTTAGTGCTGCGAATCTTATTCCAACAGGAAGATTGATGAGAGCTGAAATTAATGCCATGTGTTCTTTTCCATTTCCGCTTGCTATGCTTAATGCTACTTCAGTTCCATTAATTTTTCCCTTTAATTTTTTTGATATTTCTTCTTTTAAATCTTTAATTCTCTGATTTAAATTAATTTTAATAAATTCAAATTTTTTATTGTGTTTGAAATCTTTGGCAAAATCATCTCCAAGAAGAATTATTTTTTCCCATTCTCCGTAAGTCATTAATCCTGATATCTGCGCCCAGGTTCCTTTTCCTGAAGAAAGCAGTGCTACAAGTTCCATAGATAATTGAAAAAAGAGCAAGTATTTAAGAATTGTTATTCCAGATTAATATTAGAAATATTTAAAAACTAAATTTATCTTGCTTAATCAACCGATTGAACCATATCGTTTCAGATGCTTGACTAGAATTCTGCATCTGGGCGCATAATATGGGAGGTTAAAATGGAACTAAAAGAAAAATTACAAAAAGCTCTTAGTGAATTAAGAAAAGAAAAAGAAAGAAAATTTGACCAGACAGTAGACTTAATTATAAATCTTCAAAAATATGATGTTAAGAAAAATCCAATTAATCTTTTTGTAAGTGTTCCTCATAAAATTAAAAATAAAAAGATTGCTGGATTTCTAGAAGTTGAAAATAAAAATGTAGATACTATAACTCCTGAAAAATTCAAAAAATATTCTGATAAAAAAGAATTAAAAAAACTTGCAAAAAAATATGATTTTTTCATAGCTCAAGCAAATTTAATGCCAAAAGTTGCATCTGTCTTTGGAAGAGTTCTTGGACCTGCAGGAAAAATGCCTTCCCCTCAAATGGGGATTATAATGGGAAATGTTAATGATAATATTATAAAGGAACTCATAGAAAAAATAAACAGCAGTGTGAAACTAAAAGTTAAAGAAGCGAGTGTTAAACTTGCTGTTGGCAAACAAAGTCTTGAAGATTCTAAAATTATTGAGAATATTTTAGCTGTATACAACGCTTTAATCAAAGCTCTTCCAAGAAATAAAGAAAACATTAAGAATATTGAACTAAAGTTCACTATGACTAAACCTCAAAAAATCAACATAAGATAAAATGACTGAAAATTCAAAATCAGCAAAAAGAACAGTTCCAGAATACAAGATAAAGATAGTTGAAGAACTAATAGAACTTCTAAACAATAAAAAAACAATTTTATTCGCGTCAATAAAAAATCTTCCTGCGTCTCAATTGCAGGAGATTAGTAAAAAATTCAGAGATAAAGCAATTATTAAAATACCTAAAAAAAATCTTTTTTTCAGGGCATTAGACTCTTCTAATATTGACAAGGAAAATGCATCTGTTCTTAAGGAACATTTTAAAGACAGTACTGCGGTGTTATTCTCAGATATAGAAGGATTTGAACTTTCAGCAGATTTATTGAAGAATAAAAGTCCTGCAAAAGCAAAACCCGGACAAGAAGCTCCAGAAGATATTGAAGTGCAAGCAGGGCCAACTGATTTAATGCCAGGACCTGCTATTAGTGAATTAGGTGCATTAGGAATTCAAGTTCAGATTGAAAAAGGAAAAATTTCAATAAAAGCTCCTAAAGTCATTGTAAAAAAAGGAGAAAAAATAAGCAATGAAGCTGCAGATGTTATGTCAAAACTAGACATTAAGCCTTTTTCAATAGGACTTATTCCTTTAATTATTCTTGATAAAGAAACAAATAAAGTATATTTAGAAATAAAAATAAACCCTGAAGAAGCAATTAAAAATATTCAGGAAGGTTATTCAAAAGCTCTTGCATTTGCTGTTGAAATTAATTATTTTAGTAAAGAAACAATTAAATTTTTATTATCTAAAGCTTCAATGCATGAAAAAGTTTTATCTTCATTAATAAAGGAAACAGAAATTAAAGAAACTGAAAAAACAGAAATTAAAACTAAAGAAACATCTAAAGAATCTGAAGAAAAATCTCAAGAAGCTCAAACTCCTGAAGTTAAACAAGAAAACTTTGGAGAGGAAAAATAAAATGGAATATGTATATGCCGCACTTTTGTTGCATAAATTAGGGAAAGAAGTAAATGAAGAAAACATAAAAAAAGTTGTTGCAGCTGCAGGAGTAGAAGCAGATGAAAGCAAGATAAAATCTCTTGTTGCTAGTTTAAAAGGCGTTGATATTGGAAAAGAGCTGGAAAGCGCAAGCTTAGTTGCTCCAGCAACAGGAGCAGCAGGCGGAGCAGAGAAAACAGAGGAAAAGCCTAAAGAAGAGAAACCTAAAGAGGAGAAAAAAGAAGCTGCAGCAGAAGGACTGTCTGCTTTATTTGGATAAAGTTTTTTAATTTTCAAACAGACAGTTCTAAAATAGACTTTTTTAGTTGTAAAAGTTAGATTAATAATTAGAATGTGGAGCCTTTATAAAAATGGAGAATTTCTAGAACCCTTGTCTTTTTCAAATGGAAAAACTCAAGAAGATATTGTAAAAGAGGTTTTAGATGCTGTAAAAGAAGGACATAAAATTATTTTTATTCATGGAGTTTGCGGAACTGGAAAAAGCGCTATTGCCTTGAATATTGCAAAGGAAATTGGAAAAGCTTCTATTGTTGTTCCTGGAAAATCTCTTCAAAACCAATACAAAAAAGACTATGAAAATGATAAGTATCTTCTTGGAAAAAATAACAATAAATTAAAGATTAGTGTAATTACTGGCAGAATTAATCATGAGTGTCCTTTTCTCAAGGAAAGAAAAATTCCAAAAATAAAAAAAGAAATTAACGCTACTTTGGATATTTTTGATAACGAAGATAAAAAACAAGACTTTGAAAATTCAGATATTAAGTTATCTGCAGATGTTTATGATTTGCCGTGTAAAATAGAAATTAAAGAAAAAAATTGGAAGAAAATAAAAGAGTATTTAAAACAAAATCCAAAAATTGACCTTTCTAAATTTTCTGATGTAAAAGATGTTACAAGAGCCAGCATTGCTAGAGTCTGTAAATATTGGAGCCCTGTTGTTCCAAAAGAATATGAATTGAAATTTTTTCCAGATTCAAGAAAGAAAACTTATCAGGGATTAAAAAATACAGAGTTTGTAATTCATCAAGGAAAACCAGGATGCACATTTTATGAACAATTTAATTCATACCTTGATTCTGATATAATTGTTTTTAATTCTGCTAAATATCTTCTTGAGAGTTCATTAAATAGAAAACCTCTTACAGAAGTAGAGATAATAGATGAGTGTGATGTTTTTTTAGATAATTTTTCAAATCAAAAAACAATTAATTTAGATAGGTTGCAAAAAAGTTTGATTTATGCTGTTGGATTCGGAGAAGAATTTGATGATTGCATTAAAGAATTAAGTGCTGCATTAAAAGACATTAAAAAAGATGAAAAAATTAAAAAAGCAGCTGAATCAGAAGAAATAATTCTATTAAAGGATACAAAAGTGTATGATATATTAAAAATTATTTTGAATAATCCTGAATTTTTATCTCAAATTGATGATGAGAGTTATCTTATTGAAGTTGAAGAAGCTGCGAAAATTTTTGAAGAATTATTAGATGAAGCATATGTCTGCTTTAAAAAAAGAGATAATTCGCTTTTTGTCAGTATAGTAACAACAAATCTTGCGAAAAGATTTAAGGAGTTAGCAGACAACAATAAAATACTTATTTTAATGTCTGGAACACTTCATTCAGAATACATCCTTAAAAATATTTTTGGAATTGAAAAATTCAAAATAATTCAAGCTGAAACAGAGTTTCCAGGAAAAATAGAAATTATTAGAACTGGTTTAGAAAAAGATTGCAGATACGCAAACTTCTCCAACAACAAAGTTTCAAGAAAAGAATACTTAACTGCGTTAAATAAATGCGTAGAAACTTCAAAAAAACCAGCTTTAGTTCACATTAATGCATTTAGTGATCTGCCAAGTGAAAGAGAAGCAAAAGAATATCAAATAAAAAGCTTGATTACAAGAGAGGAATTAAAAAACCTGCAAAAAAATCATGAAAAAACAATAGAGGATTTTAAATCTGGAAAAATAGATGTTCTTTTTTCAACAAAAACTTCAAGAGGGGTTGATTTTCCTGGAGAGAAATGCAGAAGCATAATTTTTACAAAATATCCAAATCCAAATGTAAAAGATCTTTTTTGGAAAATCTTGAAGAGAACCAACCCAAAAGATTATTGGAATTTTTATAAGGATAAAGCAAGAAGAGAATTACTGCAGAAAATTTATCGAGGATTAAGATTCAAAGAAGACCATGTATATCTTTTAAGCCCAGATTCAAGAGTTTTAGATGCTTTTGAAATATAACACGCCTCCGGCAGGAATCGAACCTGCGAGCCCAAAGGGCCTCGGTCTCGTGACGAAACTTCGTTGCGAGCAGGAAGCGAAGCTTCACTCTCAAGCCGAGTGCAATACCACTATGCGACGGAGGCATACATTATAAGAATTAAAATCAATTAAAAAACTTTCTGTTGCTTTTTAATAAAGAAATAATCAAAAACATCAAAGCCCAAAAAGCCTTTTCCACCAAGGTTTTTTAATTTTGATAGGCCTATTGTGTTCATCTATAATCTCGTATTTTATTATTGGTTTTTCCTTTAAAACAGGAGCTTTTTCTGCAAGTTCTTTATTAGCTATCTCCAAGGCAGAATCTACAGCTGTTCGAGAGTATCCTTGAGACATTAAAGCGAATCTTAAAGAATCAGGAGTATATCCTTTAGAGAGATTTTTTTTAAAATAATTTATTAGTTTTCTTTTAAAATTCTCCACCATGTAAATTAAAAATCTTAGAGATTTAAAAAATTAGTTATACTTTTGTGATACTTTTACAATGAATTAATGTGAAATTAAGATAAGATTAACGTTTTATTATTATTGGAGAGTTTTTCTTATAGTACTTTTCTGCTTCTTTTAATCTAGAAGAACTTTCTGCATAAATAGTTAATAAAGGTGTTTTTTCATTCACTTTGTCATTTATTGAAACATGTACTTTTAAACCAGAGTATTTATCTTTTGGAGCTCCTGCAATTCTTGCTAAAGAATTAATTTTTCTATTATCTATTTCTGTAATTTTTCCTTTTAAAGAAGAGTAAAGAGTTTTTTTGAATTTAGCTTCAGGAATTTTTTCTGGAAAATCTATAAAAGAAATATTTCCTTTCTGAGCCTTTATTATTTCTTTGAATTTTTTAAATGCTTTTCCTGATTGAAGTAATTCTTTTGCTAGTTTTTTTCCCTGCCCTGGTTTTGCTTTTTTTGTAAGTTCTAAAAGAATTCCAGACAAAAGAATTGATTTTTTTTCTAAATCTTTAGGGCCTTGTTTTTCAGGATTTAAAACTTCAATAACATCTTTTAATTCAAGGGCAGGGCCTACTCCTGTTCCCATTGGCTGGCTTCCGTCTGTAAGAACCACTTTTAGCTTTTTTTTGAAATGTTTTCCAATTTTTTCAAATTTTTTCTTTAAGTTTAATGCTTTTTGCTTTGTTACTTTTGCTGTTTTCCCATAAGGAATATCTATTACTATATACCTGCTTCCAACTGCAAGTTTTTTTGCCATTATAGATGCAAGAAGTTGAGCATCAGGATCTATTTTTAATTGCCTTTCAACTCTTATTATTTTTGAATCTGCAGGAACCATTCCTAAACCCCCTCCCCAAATCATGCATGCTTTTGTTTTTTTAACAATTTTTTTTAATTCCTTCATTGAAAAATCAACTTTTGCTATAGTTTCAATAACATCTGCTGTTCCTGCTGCACTTGTTATAGCTCTAGAAGAAGTTTTCGGCATAATCAATCCAGCTGAAGCGCAGATAGACACTATAATAGGAGTTGTTCTGTTTCCTGGAATGCCTCCAATTGAATGCTTATCCACAACATATTTGTTTTTTAAAGATAATTTTTTTCCTGTTTTTTGAATTGCTTTAATTAAATAAATTATTTCTTTTAGAGTCATTCCATACTTAAACATAGATGCTACGAATAATGCTATTTCTGCTTCAGATAAAGAATTTGAAACAATATCCTGAATTATTTCAAAAATTTCTTTTTCAGAAAATCTTTTTTTGTTTAGTTTCTTTTTTATGTATTCCAAACTTTTAGGTATTGGGGCAAGGTCGATATCAACTGATTGGGATTTTTTTAATTTAAGAACATCTACTACTTCAGAAGTTACTGCAAGTTCATTTTCCTTTAATAATCCTTTCTCAACTGTATCAACAATTGTTGTAAATTTTTTTGAGTCTACTTTAATGAGAATTCTATCTTGAGGGTGAACTCCTATTTTATCTGCTGTTTTTTTCTTGAGCATCACAACAGGAATTCCTGCAGACCAATTAAGAATTTTTATTTTTAATTTCATCTTTAAATATTTATTTTTAAAATCTGCGGAGATTCTTTTGTTAAAATTCCTGGAACTCTTTTATTCCTGTAAATTTCAAGAATTATCAGTAAATAAGCAATAATTAACGGACCGATTATAAAACCTAGAACTCCGAATAAAAAGAATCCTCCTATCATGCTTATTAGAGTTATAGATGCAGGCATGCTTGTTTTTTTTGCTACTAAAATAGGCTTTAAAATATTATCAATAGTAGAAGCTAAAATTCCAAAAACAGCCACTCCTAGTGCAGAGATGTTATATGAATTAATAAGAAGGTAAATAACAACAGGAAGCCAGATAATTGCTGTTCCAATTATTGGAAATATTCCTGCCAAGCATGCGAAAATAGTAAGAAATAAGGCATTAGGAACTTTAAAAATAAAAAAACCAAGTCCTGCAACTAATCCCTGCAACATTCCTATAACCACCTGCCCGTAAAGAACAGACATTGTTATTTCTTTTGTTTGAGTAAATATTCTTTTTTCTACTTCTTTTGAAAAAGGAAGAAGACTTTTAATATAGTCAATAAACTTATCTTGATCCCTAAGAACAAAGAAAAAAGTAAAAAAAGTAACAATTAATTGCAGAAAGATAGTTGGAAAATTAATAATTATGTTTGAAAAAGACACCATAATAGAATTAATTGTTTTATTTACAAAAGAATAAATTGTTGAACCTACTTGATTAGAGAATTCTTTTGAAGCGAACAAAGAAGGAAAAAAATCTTCTAAAGGAGTAACAAAATTCATTTTTTGAGTTGCAAAATAAATTTTTATTGACTGGTCAACTATTATTGGAGTAAAAAGCCAGATAGGAGTAATAATTAAAAAGATTAAGAAAAAAGAAACAAGAATAACTGAAAGATTTTTCATCTTTGTTTTTTTATAAATCCATGTATAAATTGGGTTGAAAATAAAAGCAAGAATTATTCCTAGAATAATAAAAAGCAAAACAGGTTTTAACAAAAAGAAAGACAAAGCTACTAATGTAACTAATATAATTGCAGTCATTATTTTATTAAAATAATTTTCATCCATAATTGTTTTAAGGTAAAGAAATTTATAAATGCTTTGTCTTTAAAGATTTGTTTTTTAATAAATTAGAAAAAATTTATAAATTAGATTAAAGAAATTTATGTATGAACTTTATTAAAAAAGCATATGACAAGATTAAAGATTCTGATGTTCATGTGCAGTTTCAAAAATTCAGCAAAGGAGAGTTTAGAGACAGAGCTTTAATAAAAGCAAAGCATTCTGGAAAAAATTACACTATATGGACTAGTTATGAATTTGCAAATGACCTTGTAAAAGAAGTTGCAAAAAAAGCAGGTGATAAAAAAATTAAAGTTACAGGTGCAATTATTTCAACAAGAAATCTAAAAGAAGAGCCTGCTTTTAAGGACATACTTATGAATGCAGAAGTAAAACAATTTCAAGGGGTAAAAAGATTCTTAATCAACACTGAAATGACTGGAAAAGAGATTTTACATCTTTTAGAAGAGTGTCCAAGAAGTTTTTTTGCATTAAGTTTTTCTGTTGATGACACTTCTCTAAAAATAAAGCCAAAATCTCCGAAATCTGGAAAACCAGGGAAAAAAACTGATGAAAAACCAAAAGCTGATTTCTGCACATTAAAAACAACAGATTCTGCTTTAGCTGAAAGTTTTATTTTTGAAAAACCTGATTTTAAAAACGCAGAAATTAAACATACTTTTTTCATTGATGAAATTATCATACCAGAAAGCCTTAAATCAAGCAATGATTTTGCTAAAATAAGAGAGCAGGCAATAAGAAAAGGAAGAATTCTTAGAGAGGGGAAGATTGATGAACAGGAAATTAAAGAAGAATTTGAATTTGAGGCTTAGAACTTAGAAAAACCAGATTTTTGCAGATTAAAAACCTTTAAAAAGCCTATTTTTCTCACTAAATTATTCCAGGGAAGAAATTAAAATGTTCTCCGCTCTAGCAAATAATCTAAGAAATGCCTACGAGAAAATCACCAAGAAAAGGAAGCTTGCAGTTTTGGCCCAGAAAAAGGGCAAGTAAATTCTTGCCTAGAGTGAACTGGAATGCAATTAATTCTAGCAAACCATTAAAGGGTTTTATCTGCTATAAAGCAGGAATGAAAACTGCATTAGTTAAAGACAATACTCCTGATTCAATGACTAAAGGAAAAGAAATTGCAATTCCTGTTACAATTCTTGAATGCCCTCCAATGAGGATATTTTCAGTAAGATTCTACAAAAATAAAAAAGTTGCAAAAGACATATTAGCAGAGAATTTAAGCAAGGAATTAAAAAGAAAAGTAAAAATTCCAAAAAAACCTAAAAAAATTGAATTTGAAAAAATTAATTTAGAAGATTATGATGATGTTGCAATAATAGCATATTCTGTTGTAAATAAAACCAATTTAAAGAAAACTCCTGATTTATTAGAAATCGGGCTTAATGGAAGTCTCGATGAGAAAATCAATTTTATCAAGGAAAATATAGGAAAAGAACTTTATGTTCAGGATTTTTTTGAAAATAATCAATTAGTTGATTTAAGAGGATTAACTAAAGGAAAAGGAACTCAGGGGCCTGTTAGAAGATTTGGAATAAGTCTTAAACAGCATAAATCAGAAAAAGGAAGAAGAAATCCTGGAAGCATCGGGCCATGGCATCCTGCGAGAGTAACTTTTAGAGTTCCTATGGCAGGACAATTAGGAATGTTTACAAGAGTTGTTTATAATAATAAAATTATTGACATTGGAAAAGCAGAAGATAAATTCAAGAACATTACTAATTACGGAGATATTAAAACAGATTATATTGTTGTTAAAGGTTCAGTGCAAGGGCCTTCTAAAAGACAATTAGTAATAACTTTTCCATTAAGAGAAAGCAAAAAAACTTCAAAAAAAACTTATGAATTAATTAAAATAGAATAAAATGAAAACTAAAATACTTAAAATAGATGGAAAGGAAAAAGAAGAAATCACTCTTCCTAAAAGCTTTTCTGCTAAAATAAGAGAAGACATAGTAGCTAAAGTTTTAGAAACTAAAAAAAGAGAACAACCCTACTCTAATTCTCCTGTAGCAGGGAAGCAACATTCTGCTAGCGGAATTATTGTTCATAGAAGGCATGTCTGGAAAAGCGGATATGGAAGAGGAATGTCAAGAATTCCAAGGAAAATACTTTCAAGGAGAGGCAGTCAGTTTATATGGGTTGGTGCTGAAGTGCCTAATGCTGTTGGAGGAAGACGAGCTCATGGTCCAAAGATTCTTGGAAAAATAAATACAAAAAAAATAAACAAAAAAGAAATGAAAATTGCAATTGAAAGCGCATTAAGTGCTACAGCTAATGCAGAAAAAATTTTAGAGAAATATGAAAGTCTTAAAGATAAAAAAATTACCTTTAGTCTTCCTTTAGTAGTTGAATCTAAGTTAACTGGATTAAAAGCAAGGGAACTTATCTCAAGTATTAAAAAAATTTTAGGAAAGGAGTTTTTTGAAATAGCTGTAAAGAAAAAACAAGTAAGAAAAGGAAAAGGAAAATTAAGAGGAAGAAAATACAAAAAAAATCTTGGAATGTTAATTGTTGTAGGAAATAAAGAAAAAATAAAAACTAATGCCTTTGACATTGTTCCAGTTGAAAAATTAAGTGTAATGGATCTTGCAAAAGGAGGATTAGGAAGATTAACACTTTATACTGAACAAGCAATTAAAGAACTAAAGGAGAAATTAGAAAAATGATAAAACCCCTAACAACAGAAAAAGCAGTTATGATGATTGAATCTCAGAATGTTTTAACATTTGTAACTGACAAAGAAAAGAAAAAACCAGAAATAAAAAAAGAACTTGAAGAAATTTTAGAAGTGAAAATAGATAAGATTAGAGTTCATATAAGGAATAACAAAAAACATGTTTATGCTAAATTAAAAAAAGAATTTCCTGCTATTGACGTAGCATCGAAATTAGGAATAATATAATGGGAAAAAGAATAATAAGCCAGAGAAGAGGAAGAGGAAGTTCAACTTATAGAGTCAAAAGAAAAGCATTCAAATATAGATTGTCTTTTCCAAAAGATTTAGAAAAAGGCGAAGGAGAAGTAATAAAACTCATTAATTCCTCTGCTCACTCATGTCCTATTGCAAAAATAAAATACAGCAAAGGACATTTTTATATTCCTGCATTCAAAGGAATGTACGAAGGACAAAAGATTAAATTCCTTGATAAAGAAGTTAAAGAAGGAAATATACTAAAATTAAAAGATATTCCTGTTAAAACTCCTGTGTATAATATTGAATCCAAACCAGGAGATGGGGGGAAATTTATTAGAAGCGGAGGAAACAGCGCTTATATAAATAAAATAATTGGAGAGGATATATTCATTTTAATGCCTTCAAAAAAAGAAAAAAAATTCAATAAAGAATGCAGAGCAGTAATAGGAGAAATAGCAGGAGGAGGAAGATTAGATAAGCCAGTAGTAAAAGCAGGAAAAAAGTATTATATTAAAAAATCAAAAAGTAAATTATGGCCAAAAACTTCTGCTGTTAAGATGAATGTTGTAGATCATCCTTTTGGAAGCGGAAGAGGAAAGAGAATAAAAAGCAAAATAGCAAAGAGGGATGCGCCTCCTGGAAAGAAAGTAGGTTTATTAAGGCCAAAGAAAACAGGAAAGAGAAAATAAAATGGAAATAAAGAAAAAAGAATTTACATTCAGAGGAAAGACATTAGAAGAATTAAAAGCCTTAGACGTAAGAGAATTTGCAAAATTATTAAGATCAAGGCAAAGAAGAACTGTGTTAAGGCAATTTCAGAAAATTGAAGATTTCATAAACCGTGCCAAGATTAAATTATCTAAAGGCAAGCCAATAAGAACTCATCAAAGAGATTTAGTTATTGTTCCTCAAATGGTTGGAATGAGAATTTTTGTCCATAAAGGGAATGGCTTTACTCCTGTGGATATTAAAGGAGAAATGTTAGGGCATGTTTTAGGAGAGTTTGCTTTGACAAGAGCGAGAGTTAAACACGGAAGTGCAGGAGTTGGAGCTACAAAAGGAACTAGATCTAAATCTAAACACTAAACATTAAAATGACAGAAAAAAATTACAACCCAAAACAAAAAGAAAAAAAAGCAATGGCAAATGCAGCTGTTGCTGAAAAAAAAGCAAAAAAAGAAACAAAAGAAATTAAACAAACTAAACAAAAAACAGAAATAAAAAAAGATTCAGTTGAAAAAGAAATTAAAAAAGAAACAAAAGAAACTTCAAAAACAACAGAAAAGGCTCCAAAACAAGAGGCAAAACAAGAGGCAGCAGTAAATTCATATAATCTTCCTATATCAACAAAAAAAGCAGCAGATATATGCAGATTCATAAAAGGAAAAACAATAAACCAAGCAATCAAAGAATTAGAAGAAGTAGTTAAAGGAAAAAAAGCAATTCCAATGAAAGGAGAGATTCCGCATAGAAAAGGCAGAATTATGTCAGGAGGATTTCCAAAAAAAGCTGCAAAAGAAATTATTGTTGTTTTAAAAGGATTATCTGGAAATGCTAATGTGAATGAAATAGACAACCCAATAATTTCAGAAGCAATTGCAAATATCGGTTCAAGGCCTTATGGAAGATTTGGAAGAGTAAGAAGAAAAAGAACCCATATTAAGATTATAGCTAAACCTGAATCTTCAAAAATTAAAAAACAAAAAACAAGTAAATAAAATGGAAGAGAGAAAATCTGTAAAATTCAAGAAAGATGAATTTGCTGTTAGAGAGTATATCAAAGGAGAATTAGGAAAAGGAAAAGTAAGTGAAGTTAAAATAGTTTATACGCCTGTTGGAGAAAAAATAATTGTTTCTACTCACAAACCAGGATTAGTAATTGGAAGAAAAGGAGAGAAAATAAGTGAATTAACTAATGTCTTAAAAACAAGATTCAAATTAGAAAACCCTCATATTGAAATTGATGAAATTACTAAACCAGAGTTTAATGCTCAATTAATGGCTGATGAGATTGCATTAGGATTAGAAAGATTCGGGCCAATTAGATTTAAGGTTATTGCTTACAGAACTCTTCAAAGAATAATGGATGCTGGAGCACTTGGAGCAGAAATAAGACTTCATGGGAAGCTTCCAGGTGCAAGAGCTAAACAATGGAGATTTGCTCAAGGATATTTAAAAAAAACAGGAGATGCTGCAAAAGTTGTTGACAGGGCGCAATCAAGAGCAGAAACTAAGCCTGGAACAATTGGAATAAGAGTAAGCATATTAGCTCCTGATGCAAAACTACTAGACAAAATAGAGGTAAATGAAGAAATGATCAGCAAGATTAAGAAAAATGAAGCAGAACTAGAAATACAAAAAACTGAAACTAAAAAATCTAAAAAAACTAAAACAAAAACCAAATAAAAATGGCAACTTTAAGGGCAAAAGACATAAAAAACATGAGTAAAGAAGAAAGAAACAAAAAGCTAAAAGAGTTAAAAATAGAACTAATAAAATCTCAAACAATGTCAAAAAAAGGAGCAAGAACAAGGGAAATAAAAAAGATTATATCAAGAATACTTACAATCAACAAATCTGAAAATAAATCAGAGGAGTTGAAGAAAAAATAACTATGGAAATAGATCCAAAAACAGGGTTGCCTATGCAGGCAATAGAATGGGAAGATCTTGCGAAGAGTTCGCAAAGAATAAGGGTAACAACAGATAAAAAAAGATACGGAAAGATTGTTACTCTTGTCAGTGGATTTGACAAAGGAATCAATATCAAAAAAATTGCAAAAGCTCTTAAAAATGAGCTTGCATGTGGAGGAACATATAAAGACAACACAATAGAGTTGCAAGGAGACCACACAAAAAAAATCAAGCAAATCCTTGTAAAAATGGGATTTGATGAAAACTCTATTGAAGAATAATTCCCATAAACCTGTAAAAACCCTAGAAAAAATGGCAAAAGAAAAAAAAGAAACAGAAAGAAAGATGGAAAAATCCAAAATAGCTGAAGCTGGAAGCAAGTTAAAAAAAATCAATCCTAGAGGAAGGACTTTTGAAGGAAGAGTAATAAGAAAATTCCATAAAAGAGTAACAATTGAGTTTGAAAGAATGGTTTATATGAGAAAATATGAAAGATACGCTAGATTTAAAACACGAATTCATGCCAGGCTTCCTGAAGAATTTGAAAAAGAAATCAACATAGGAGATTTAATTCAAGTTAGAGAATGTAGACCTTTAAGTAAAATCATCCATTTCATTGTAACTAAAAAAATTAAAGATGCAGGTGAAAAATAGAAAATGAAAGCAATAAGCGCAAAAGCAACAGAAGGATTGAATTTGGGTTCAATGGTAATAGCATCTGACAATAGCGGGGCTAAAATAGTAAAAATAATCGGAGTTAAAAAATCAAAGGCAAAAAAAGGAAAACAAATCTCTGCTAAAATAGCAGATTGGGTTAAAGTAAGCGTTAAAAAAGGAGTCCCAGATATGAAAGGGAAAGTTTTTGATGCTGTTGTTATAAGACAGAAAAAACCTTACAGAAGATTAACAGGAGAAAGAATAGCTTTTGAAGACAATGCAGTTGTTATATTAAAAGATGATAAAGGCAATCCAAAAGGAACACAAATTAAAGGACCAATTGCAAGAGAGGTTTCAGAAAGATGGCCTCAAGTTGCTAAAATTGCTTCAATTGTATATTAAAATGAAAAAAGAATTTTCAACATCATGGAAATCAAGTAAACAACCAAGAAAACAAAGAAAATTTTTAGCGAATGCTCCGTTGCATTTAAAGAGAAAATTCATAAGTGTGAATCTGTCTAAAGAATTAAGAAAAAAATATTCAAAAAGAAATATTCCAGTAAGAAAAGGAGATGTAGTTAAAATAATGAGGGGAAAATTCAAAAAGAAAACAGGAAAAGTTATTGATGTTAAAGTTAAATATGGAAAGATTTTCGTGGAAGGAATACAAACTAAAAAACAAGATGGTTCTAAAGTTAATGTTCCATTAAGAGCGTCAAATCTTCAAATAATTGAGTTGAATTTAGAAGATAAAAAAAGAATAAAACAAATTAAACCAGAGAAGCAAGAAAAAGAAGTTAAAAAAAGTAAAGAGACTGAAAAGGAAATTAAAAAAACTAAGGAGGAAAAATGAGCCACTTAAAAAGACAAAAAATACCAAAAAATTGGCCTATTCCAAGAAAAGGAACAAAATACATAGTCAGGCCTAGGTTTGCTGTTAAACAAGGGATTCCATTATTGATTTTATTGAGAGATATTTTGAAAATAGCTCAAAATAGAAAAGAAGTTAAAATAGCAATTCACAACAAGAACATTCTTGTAAATGGAAATCCTGCAAAAGATGAAAGAGCAGGAATACAATTATTCGATAAAATAACTATTGTTCCTTCAAATACTTGTTATCAATTAATCTTAAACACTCATGGAAAATTTGATGTTGAAGAAGTAAAAGAAAAATTAAATGAAAAAATAGCTAAAATCATTAATAAAAAAATACTCAAAGGAAAAAAAGTTCAGTTAAATTTAAGTGATGGCAGAAATTATTTGTCAGATTTAAAATGCAAGGTTAATGATTCTGTAATAGTGGATTTCAAGAAAAAAAAGATTTTGAAGTGCCTTCCATTAAAAGAAAACTCAAAAGCCATTATTATAAGCGGAAAACACTCTGGAAAAAAAGGAGTAATAAAAGGAATAAACAATGAACTTAAAATGGCTGAAATAGAAACTGATGATAAAAAAATCAATGTCTTAATTAAACAAATAATGGTGGTGGAATGAATAGAAAAAAATGGACAAAGAGAATATAAATAAAGAAAACCCAATGAGAAAGATAAAAATTGAAAAGATGATATTAAGTGTAAGTGGAACTGGAGAAGACTTAGAGAGAGGTGTAAAACTATTGGCTTTTCTCAGCAATAAAAAGCCTGTAAAAACAAAAGCAAAAAAAAGAATTCCTTCTTTTAGCATAAGGCCGGGATTGGAAATTGGTGCTATGGTTACAATAAGAAAAAATCCTGAAGAAATTTTAAAAAAAATGCTTGCTGCAATTGACAATACTCTTAAGAAAAAGCAGATAAAAACAAATCATTTTTCTTTTGGAATTAAAGAGTATCTTGATATTCCAGGAATAGAATATCAGAGGGAAATAGGAGTTATGGGATTGGATGTAACAGTTGTGTTTAAAAGAGCAGGCAAAAGAGTGAAAATAAAAAAACAAAAAAGAGGAAAAATTCCTAAAAGGCAAATGGTTACTAAAGAAGAGATAATTAAATTTATGGAGGATAACTTTAATACTCAATTCAGATAAAATGACAGCGAGTGATTGGAAAAAAATATTAAAGCAGATTAAAAATAAACCTGAAATTAAAAAGAAGTTTCTAAAACACAACAAACCAAAAGAAAGAAAAACAGGTATTGCTGCGAAAAAATGCGAAAGATGTGGAAGATTTGGAGCGCATATAAGCAGTTATGGATTAAATTTATGCAGACAGTGTTTTAGAGAAATTGCTGAAGAAATTGGATTTAAAAAATACAGTTAGGAGGGAAAAATGTCACAAGATGTAGTTGCAGACGGATTGAATATGATAAAAAACGCAGTCAGAGCTGGAAAAGAAACTGTGAAAATAAACAGAATCTCTAATCTTTTAATTGAGATTCTTAAAATAATGAAACAAGAAGGAGCAGTAAAAAAATACAAAATACAGGGAAGAAGTGTGGAAGTAACAATAGGTGATTTATCTGAATGTAAAGCAATTAAACCTAGATTTACTGTTAAAAAAGAGCAAATTGAAAAATACAGAAGAAGATATCTTCCAGCAAGAGACATAGGAATTTTGATTGTTTCTACAAACAAAGGATTAATGACACATAAAGAAGCTTTTGAAGAAAAAATAGGAGGGTGCTTGATTGCATATTTTTATTAAAATGAAAAAAGAATTTTTTAGAGGGATTGAAATTCCTGAAGGTGTTGAAATTAATTTTGAAAAAAAAGACAATAATTTAATAATAACAGTAAAAGGTCCAGAAGGAGAAAATAAAAGAATTTTCAAAGTTTTTAATTTAGACCTTGAAAAAAAAGACAATAAATTAATTATTGGAAATAAAAAATCAACAAAAAGAGAGAAAAAAATGACTAACACTTTAACTGCTCATATTAACAATATGATTAAAGGAGTGCAGAAAAAATTTGAATACAAATTAAAAGTGGTTTTCAGTCATTTTCCAATTAATGTTGAAGTTGCAGGGAATAAAGTGATTATTAAAAATTTCCTTGGAGAAAAAACTCCAAGAGAATGTGAAATTCCTGAAAAAGCAGAAGTTGAAGTTAATAAAGACATAATTACAATTAAATCTATTGATAAAGAAATTGCAGGGCAAGCAGCTGCAGTTCTTGAAAGATGCACTAAAATAAGAATGAGAGATAGAAGAATATTTCAAGATGGCATTTACATAATTGAAAAGGCAGGTAAAGAAATCTAAAATGATTAAAAAATTTTTAAGAAGAACCTGGAAAAGATATTCAAAATTAGGATTGAGAAGAAAAAAGAAACAAGTATGGAGAAGACCTACTGGAAGAGATAATAAAATGAGGGAAAAGAGAAGAGGGTATCCGGCTGTAGTAAGCCTTGGATATAGAAAAGAAAAAAATACAAGAGGGAAAATAAATGGAAAAAATCCAGTGTTAGTTAAGAACGTGAAAGAACTTGAAAAAATTAAGAAAAATGACATAGTAATTATTGGAAAAGTTGGAAAAAAGAAAAAAATTGAGATTGCAAAAAAAGCTAAAGAAAAAAATCTCGAGGTTTATAATCTGAATGTTAAAAAATTTTTAAGGAAAGAAAGTAGAAGCAAGGAGGAAAAATGAATTTAAAAAAGAAAAAAGAATTAGCAGCAAGAACACTTAAAGTCGGAAAAGAAAGAATAGTATTTGTGAAATCGAGAATAAATGATATTAAAGAAGCTCTTACTAAGCAAGATATTAGAGACTTGTATAAAGACAAAGCCATAGTTGTAAAAAACATAAAAGGAAGAAGAAAAATCAAGAAAAAAACCAGAAAAAAAAGCATTGGAAATATAAGAAAAAAAGTTAAAAAAAGAAAACAAGAGTATGTAAAAATCACTAGAAAACTAAGAAATTATCTATCAGAACTTAAAAAACAAGGGAAATTATCTTCAGAAGAAATTAAAGAATTAAGAAAAAAAATAAGAAACAAGGTTTTTAGAGGAAAATCACATTTGAAAGAATACATAAAAGAACATCTAGAAGAACTAGGAGGTAAGAAATAAAATGAAAGTACCTAAACGGAGAAGGAGAGAGGCTAAAACTGATTATTTGAAAAGACTAAAATTACTGAAAAGCAAAAAGCCGAGATTGGTTTTCAGAAAAACAAATAGATATGTAATTGCTCAATATGTTGTAAGCAAGGAAGCAAAAGATAAAGTTGTAATTGGAATTAATTCAAAAAAACTTTTAAAATTCAAATGGCCTGAAGAAAAAAAATCAAGTTTAAAGTCAGTTCCTGCATCTTACTTAACAGGTTATTTAATCGGTAAAGAGATTAACAAACAAAAGTTGGAATCACCTGTAATTGACATAGGAATGTTAAGAGCTTTGCATAAGTCAAAAATATTTGCATTTATTAAAGGAGTAATTGATGCAGGAATTAAATTAAAATATAAAAAAGAAATTTTTCCAGAGGATTACAGAATCAAAGGAGAACACTTAAAAAATAAAATAAATTTCGAAGAAATTAAATCCAACATAGACTCTAAGTTTAAATAAATTCAACAAAATGGAAACTGAAAAAAACAAAAAAGCAGAGAAAACAGAAGAATTAAAAGAACCTGAAACAAAATCTGAAGAAAAATCTCAAGAAGTTCAAGTTCAGGAAACAAAAAAATTAAAAGAAATGACAAAAGAAGAAGAAATTCTTAAAGAAAAACTTAGTTCATGGAAACCAAAAACAAAACTAGGAAAAGAAGTTAAAGAAGGCAAAATTAAAGATATAGATGAAATTCTTGATAAAGGCAGAAAAATTTTCGAGCCAGAGATAGTTGATTTTTTAATCAAAGTTAAAACTGATTTAATTTCAATTGGGCAAGCTAAAGGAAAATTTGGAGGAGGAAAAAGAAGAGCTTGGAGGCAGACTCAAAGAAAAACAGGCGAAGGAAATATTCCTACTTTTTCTGCTATGGCTGTTGTTGGCGATGAAAACGGACATGTAGGAATAGGAATAGGAAAATCAATGGAAACTCTTCCAGCAAGAGATAAGGCAGTTAGAAAAGCTAAATTAAACATAATAAAAGTCATAAGAG